>NZ_JBYCKI010000181.1:0-16050 GCF_057473305.1 Thiomonas sp. TH-17 | reverse complement strand
GGCCATGCTCAGCAAGCAACGTTTGTTTGATCGCACGATCGGTACCGTACTGGTGGGTCTGGGCGCTGCGCTAGCGGCATCCAATTTATGAGGGATTGCTATGGACACGGCATGTATTGATCTTGAAGGGGTGTTGATCCCGGAACTCTGGCCAATGTTGGCCAGCGCTACGGGAATCAAAGAACTTGCTCAGACGACCCGTGAGGTGCCGGACTATCGCGCCCTGATGCAACGTCGTTTACACCTGCTACGAGCAAATGAACTACGTCTCGTCGATGTGCAATATCACATCCGGGAAGCAGAATTGGAGCCCGGGGCTGCGGAATTTTTGCGAGCACTTGAGCAGCGATGTGAAGTATTGCTAGTTTCTGATGCCTTCTCGCAAATGGTCGAACAGATCATCTCCCGGATCGCAGTGCGCACCACTTTGTTATGTCACGCATTCCTTACAGACGAAGATGGCTTTATCGACCAATGCCTTTATGCCTCGCGAAATGGCAAAGAGGATGTCGTCAGGAAGTTACAGTCCAAGGGCCATAAGGTGCTCGCTGTGGGAGACGCCTTCAATGATCTACAGATGCTGTACGCCGCCGATCACGGCTATTTGTTTCGACCCAGCGCAGCAACCTGCTATGCGGCACCAGAACTACCCGTAGTCGAAGACTATTTCCAGATCAAGGAGGCATGGGGCTCTCAGACATATGCAAATAGCAATGATCAAGAATGTCAGGAGCTACGCGACAGCGTTCGCGAGGGCAGAGTTGAACACTCCCTGCATCCTCCTTCTCGGGCCCGCCCTACTGCAGCATGAAGGTCTGATATTCCAGCTTGCGGAACAGTCGCTGCAGCAACATCATGCCGAGCATCAGGGTGAGGAGCAGGGCCACGCCGAAACCGTAGCCGAAGAAGGCTGGCCCGAGGTGAATAGAGAGCATGCTCAGGGCGAAGTTCAGCACCGTCAACGTGGCCGTGATGACCACCACATCGCGTCTGCGGTCGAGGTAATAGAACACGTTGAGCACGGCCAGCAGCATCACCTGAAAACTCGCCGCCACGGCCTGCACCAGGAACAGCGGGATGTAGAGGCTGCTGATGCCAATCCATGAAAACAGCGCCGGCACGAAGGTGTAGACCGCCAACAACGTGAGCGCCTGCACCTTCAGAATTTGATAGAGGCCCTCGCGCACCACGCCCTGCATGCCGTCGTGATAGCGGGCGATGTCTTGCAGCGCGCCGCCTTCGCGCACGGCGGTGTAGAACTTGTCGTACCACTCGACGAAGTCGGTCTCGAACTTCACCAGAAAAATGCCCATGCCCGGGATGACGCAGAGATAGGCGAGAAACACGGGCAGGTCGTAGATGGTCGAGGCGCGCAGCGGCCCGATGACCGGGGTGGACGTGCCGGTGGTGAACCAGAAGGTGAGCTTGTCCGCCCACACGCCCAGGTTGTAGAGCACCCCGCCGGCAATGAGCGAGAGATACATCTGCCGCGGGCGGAAGCAGGCCAGCGTGATGGGGCGAACCACGGGAAAGTTGCGGAGAACCAGCCACAGCATCAGCACCCACATGACGAACTGCCCGCCGATAAACCCGAGCAGCAGGCCGTCAAGCCCCCAGGGGCGTGCGAAGTACGACATCAGCACCGAGATGCCGTAGCCCAGCGCATACAGGCCGACGATGGCACGGTACTGCTTCAGACCGGAGAGGAACACGGTGGTGATCCACAGATTCGACAGCAAGGTGAGGCCGACCACGATCAGCACCCGGTACAGATTGCTCACGCCGTCAAACCCCTGCAGCGCCACCAGCCAGCCCAAGGCGCCGCTCACTGCCGTGGTCACGAGTACCACGCCGAAATAGGCCGGAGCGATGTCGTCCTTGCGCTTCTCGAACAGTCGGTCGGCCACCCACCGGGTGAAGCCCAGTTGCAGCCCGCCGGTGAGAATGAGCGACGCCATGATGAGATAGGTCACCGTCACCTGGAACTGGGTGATGAGCGCGTCGGGCGTGACCACGCCGAGCGACAGCACGCCCACCGCGATGAGGCCGATGATGGAAAACACCCACGGCCCGGAACTGATGATGGACGCATAGGTATAGGCACGCAGCAGCCCGAGGTAGGACTCGGAGCGCAGCAGCTTGCGCAGTTCGAAACCGATGCCGGCCATTTATGTTGCCCCCACGTTCGGGCTGCGCCCTCTCTGCCCCCCGAGGGGGCTGCCGTCGCCTTGAGGCGGCTCGGCGGCGTCGATGTTGGCCCCCACGTTCGGGCTGCGCCCTCTCTGCCCCCCGGGGGGGCTGCCGCCGCCTTGAGTCGGCTCGGCGGCGTCGGCGGCTTCTCTTTCGGTGTGCAGCGCAGCTTGGGGCGCAGCCGCATCGACCATGAGAGGCGGCTCGTCCAGCGGCGGCTCGCCGCGCAGCCAGGTGGCCACGGCGCCCACGCTGTCGTGCAAGCCTGCGTCGCGGGCGGCGCTGCGTTGCAGGGCGTCGTCGTAGACCGCGCGGTAGTTGTCGAACATCATGGGTTGGGTGTAGTAGCGCTCGACCCGGGCTATGCCCGCGGCACTGGCGGCCTGCCAGCGGGCCGTATCGCCCAGCAGTTCGGCGCAGGCTTCGCCCAGCGCCTGCGCGTCGGCGATGCCGACCACGGCACCGGAAGCGCCCAGCGCTTCGTCTTCTGCACCCAGGCCGTAGATGAGCTGACGGCACGAGCCCACGTCGGTGGTCACCGAGGGCACGCCGCCGGCGTAGCCTTCGAGCATGACCAGCGGCAGCGCCTCGCTGATGGACGACAGCACCACCAGCCCGACCTTCGGCATGAGTTCGGTGAGCTTCTGGAAGCCGAGAAACTTGAGGGTGTCGCCCAGTTGCAGGCTCTGGGCGAGATCACGGCATTCGCGGGCATATTCCGGGTGCTCGTCCTCCGGCCCGGCGATCCAGCCTTCGAGTCCGGGCAGGCGGTTGCTGGCGACGCGCACCGCACGGATGAAGGTCTTGATGTCCTTGATCGGCACCACTCGGCCGATGAGGCACATCACCAGCGGTGGCTGCGCCGGGCGCAGGGCGCGGGTCGCGGCGAAAGGCGGCACATTGATGCCGTTGGCGATGCAGCTGGTGGTGATGGGGTTGGCGCCGTCGGCGATTTGTCGCAGGCGGTTGGTTTCGTACAGCGCAATGACGGGATCGGCGGCGTCGTAGCACATGCGGCCCAGCGACTCGAACAGACGAATCCAGAGCTGGCGGAAGTAGCCGGCCTCGCCCGCGGTACGTTCGAGCACCGGGGTGTTGTCGCTGATCCAGTTGGCCGAGAACAGGTCGATGCGCCGTTCCTTGGTGTAGATGCCGTGCTCAGACAGCACCAGCGGCTTGTTGTAGAGCCGCGCGAGCACCGCGCCCAGATACCCGGCATACCCGGTGGAGACGGTGTGATAGATGCGGGCGCGCGGCAGTTCGCGGGCCAGCGTTGCCAGCGTCCAGATGGGGGTGTGCATGGTGCGCACCGTCCAGAAGTAATCGACGAAGGACGGATCGGTGCAGCGCAGTTGGTACTGGGCGGTGAGGTAGCCCCACGATTGGTGCGAGTGCAGGAAGTAGGGCAGATCGAGCTTGTCCTGCATGGCTTCAAGGCTGGCGCGCAGCACTTCGGCGCGGCTGGCGGCGTCGTGGCCATCGCGAATCAGGGTGTGCAGATTTTCGACCAGCTCGGCGGTGCGAGCGTCGCCGCGTTCTTCGCGCGCGGCGGGCAGCACGGCGTCACTGAACAGGTAGTGATGGGTGAGCCCGACCACATTGGGCGGCATCTGATAGCGCTGCTTGCCATAGTCTTCCTCGCGCGAGCCGAGAAACACCAGATGAAAGCGCAGGTGCGGAAACCCGCTGACGATCTGGTGCACCCAGCTCGACACGCCGCCCGAGACATAGGGGTAAGTGCCTTCGAGCAGCAGCATGACGTCGATCTCGGCGGGGGCTTCGTGGCCCTCGGGTTGCGTGTCGGTGAAGTCGGGTTGCGTCATGGTCAGGGGAAGATCAGCCCAACAGCAGGCGATCGGCATCGCTCAGCGGGGTGGGCGCCGGTGCGGGGTCGGCGGGGCGCGGCGCACTGCCTGGGCGCTGCACGGCGGGTGCGTCGGAGATGACCGGCTGGGCTCGGGACGGGGTTTCGGTCTGCCAGACCCGTACCACGGGACGCAGCCGGGGGGCCACCTGCCGGGTGCCCAGCGGTTGCAGCACGTCGGTGATGCGGCCGAATTGCCGCTGAATCCATTCCAGCTCCGCGGCGTAAGGGCGCCACAGCGTCGGGCTGGCGCCTTCCGAGGTGAGATGCTCAAGCACCTCGCGGGCCGCATCGGTCTTGCCTGCGGCCAGAGACAGGCGCAGGAACATCATCTGCAGGCCGGTGTCTTGCGGCAGCGCGTCGCGGGCGATCGTGCAGTAGCGCAACGCCTGCTGCAATGCGAAGTCGCGCAGGTCGCCCTGGGCCAGACCCTGATAGATGAACTCCATCTGCAACTCGGCTACGCGCTGCGCAGCACGCGCCAGCGCCGGGCCGGTGGGCGCGGTGTGGCGCACCACTTCGACTTCGCGCAGGGCGTCCTGCAGACTGTCGGTCAGTCGCTGCTCCCAGGTGTTGCTGATGCCGTAGGCCAGCAGGCGGATTTCTTCATCGGGGTCGGACAGCAGCTTGCGCAGCACCGGCAGGGTCATGCGCGGCGACATTTCGCGCAGCGCCAGCACGGCGCGAATGCGCTGGGTCTGCGGCTGGCTCTGGTCGCGGGCAATACGGGCGGTCTGGCCGGCGGGCAAGTCGCGGCGCTGGTCATCGTCGATATGCGAGACGGCGAACACCTGCAGCGACGGCGTTTCGCGCAGGTGCTCGGTGGCCTGGTGGCGCATGGGCAGCCATTGCGCCAGCCGCGCGGCGATCAGCAAGCCGAACACGCCGATGACTGGAAAAAACAACGCGAGCAAGGTCAAAAGGGTGAGTGACAGCCGCTTGGGTTTGCGCAGATCGGCGGGCAGCAGCGTCCACAGCAGTAGCCCAACCAGCACGGCCGCCGCACCATGCACCGCCCAGAACAGCAGCAGGTGCGTGTCGTCGCGGCTGACCAGCAGCCAGGCCGCCACCGTCTCCAGCAGGACGATGAGCGAGCCGAGCTTGTAGAACAGGGGGCTCATGAGCGCCCCCTGGGTCGGCTCGCCGACCCGCCCCCCGTGGGGGATGAGGCACGCGGCTCCAAGCTGCCCTGCGGCAGCTTGGACGGAGTCGAATCCGAGCAGCTTGCAAGCTGCGAGGTGGGCAAGGAACCTTGGGGCGGCCCGGCGTTTCCTTGCGACGCTCTGGTTTCCGCAGCGGCGCTGCTCAGCAGGCGGCGCAATTCCAGGAAGCCGGGGGCGCCCGAGACTTCGAGAAAGTCCAGATCGAAGGCCTGATCGGGGCGCTGGTTGCTGCGGCTGAGAATCTGCCCGAGCTGGCTCACCATGTCGCGGCGGTAATTCGCCAGCCCGCCGGAACTCAGCAAGGGCAGGAGCACGACCAGCGCGGGTTTGCCGCCCCGGCCTTTGAGTGTCCAGGTGGAACTCTCCACCGGCTGCAGACCGGCAAACTCGGCCAGCGCATCGTCGCTGACCCGGCCCTGGCCGCTCCAGATGGCGCAATAACTGCGCAGTTTGAAGTTCTGCCCCAGGTTGCTGAGCTGCGCCCACTCCTGTTGCAGGCCAATGGGCGCCTGCACCCAGGCCGAGCGCACATCTTCCACGCCGAGTTCGAGCTGGCTGAAATCGAGATAAGAGGCGCACAGCACCTGCAGGCGCTGCAGATTGTTTTCCTCGAACGACATGAAGGGCATGGTGTGCACCGCCAGCAGGGCATCGACCTCGTCATATTCGTCGAGCCGCAGCGGGGCGGCGAACACCCAGGGGTTGCTGCCGTCGGCTTCGTTCAGATGGGCTTGGGCGATGTGCACCGACTGATGGGTTTCGAGAATGCGGTTGATCAGCACCTCGCCGGGATCGAGCGGGGGAAGGGTTTGGCCCAGTGAAGCGGCCAGCCGCCATTGCAGCCCTTGCGGGCCGACTTCGCGCACAAAGATGCCGGCTTCGACCAGGCGGCACGACTGGCTGAGCAACTGCAGAAAAGCGCGCGGGTCGGGCAGTGGCGCGGGCGTCGGCAGGCCGGGGGTGGCTGCGGGGGCGGCCAGCGCCGGGCGATTGCCCTGGAAGGTGAAGGTGCGGCGCAGGTCGAGCAGGGCGTCGCGCAGGGTCATGGGGCGGTCGGTGAGTTCCTGCTCCAGGGTGGAGAGCGCTTCCTTAATGACGAACAGGCGGCGTTTGGTGCGCTCCAGCCGTGCCGTCAGGTCTTTGGTGACTTCGCGGTGCAGCACCTGCCGGTTGCGGAAGGCCGCGCCGAATTCGCCCAGAATCAGGGTCATCAGCATGCCGCCGAGAAAGAACTCGGCCGGAAAGGCCACGGCGGGGGCGCTATGGAACAGCGCGGGAGAGAACTTCCAGAACGCCGCGTAAAACGCCACGCCGAACAGCCCGTACCCGGCGCCGTAGCGCACCGCGATCAGCCAGGGGCCGAACCAGGCCCAGGGAAAACCGGCGTGGGCGCCCAGCGGATCATCCGGCCTGAGCTTCCAGCCCAGCCACAGCACCAGCACCGGCAGCAGCACGGCTTCGAACATCGCCACGAGCCGGCCCGACTGCGTGTTCGGCCGCCAGTAGCGCAGCCATTGCCAGCGCATGCGCGCAGACTCGCTGCGCATGCGGCGGCTGACGCGGGTGGAGAGATTGTCGAGTTTCATGCAGCGTTTCGGGCCAGGCGCATCAAGGCTTGGCGGCGGGTTTTTCGACAGAGGTCGTCACGCGGATGCCGCGCAGCAGCGATTCGATTTGCGACTGCCCGACCGCGGCCAGCGCCTGATAGCCCCAGCCCGAGCGGCCGCCGCTGGCGCTCCAGACCACCTGGCCTGTCGGCACGTCGGTGACCTGCAGCGTGATGCCCACCGCGGGCTCGCTGTCCACCCCGGTTTTGTAGCGCCATTCGGTGACCGTGCCGGAGAGCGCATAGCGTGCGCCTTGCTGCCTGGCCCAGGCCAGCGCCTGGGCGGCACTGGCGGCGGGCTCGGCCTCGAGCGGGTTGTCGGTGGATTTCTGCGGATAGACCACCACTTCGCGCAAGCCCTTTTGCTGCAGCAGCGAAACGGTGATGGCCTGCGCCCTGCGCTCGACCAGCGGCACATCGGTGGCGTTGCTCAGCGGCAGCACGGCGAACTTGGCGTCGGCCGGCACCGAGAGCGACTGGCCGGGCAGGGCGGTGACGGCGCAGCCCGCGAGCAGCATCACGGCGGCGCCGACCAGACCGAGCGCGGCGCGGCGGGTGGAGGCGTGTGTGGGTGAGTGTGTAGTGGGGGATGGGGACATGGAACTCTCCTGCTTCATCGGGGTGAAAAGAACGCGGTCATCGACCGAACCACAAACGGTACTGCAGACTCCACTGCCGGTTCAGGCCCGAGGTGTTCTGCTGGCGCTGGTAACTCAAAGACAGTTGATCGGGCCCGAACACTGGGCCGTGCAGCCCCAGATTCAGGTTATTGGTCAGCCCCAACCGGCGTGATTGCAGCACATCGACCTCGGCATAGGGCATCCAGCGGCGGGTGTAGGTGTCGCTGTGCGCCATATTGAAGCCGAAACCCAGGCCGTACACATCGTCGCCGGCCGGCATGAAAAACGCGGCATTGGGCGCGGCGCCGCCCGGAACCAGAGGCGCGTAGGCCGGTAGTGGCGGCCCGGCGTTGGCGCTGAATTGGTTGGAATAGCCCAGCAGCTTCACACTGAGATCGGGCTCGCTGCGGCGCAGCCAAAGGCCCAGCTCGAACTGCGTGCTCGCGCCATGCCCGAGCGGATTGCCGCGGCGGGTGTCATACGACATCACCGCCGTGCTCACATTAGCCCACACCCGCCCGAAATCGCGCGACAGTCGCAGCGTTAACCGGTCACGCGCGCCTGCGATCTGCAGCGGGCCGGATTCGTCGGCCACGGCGTTGTGTTCCGCCTCAAGCTGAGCCCGCACCTGACCCGGAAGCTGCGTGCCGCCCTCGATGCGCCAGCCGCTCAGCGTGCCCACGGCGGTGTTGTGCGTCAGCGTGCCGCCAAGTTGCGAACGCTCGCCCTGCCACTGCAGGCCGAGCTCTGCGTCGCTCCAGCTGGACGGCACGCCGACCAGCGCGGCGGTGTTGTTGCTGTGCATGGACTGGCGGCTGGCCTGCGCCTGCAGCCGCCACTGCCCGCCGAGTTGCAGCGCCAGCCGCAGCACTGGCCCCTGGCGGATCACATTGTCGATCTGGCGATGCTCCAGCGTGACCGTGGCGCGGTGCGCCAGCGCGAGTTGCTGCTCGGCAGTCTGCCGGGCCAGGGCTTGCAGCGCCGGGTTGTCCTGCCCGCGCTCGGCGGCCGTTTCCAGCACTTTCTCGGCGGTGGCCAGGGCCTGCAGCGGCCGACCGGCAACGCGCTCGGCCTCCGCCCGGTCTTGCGGCAGCAGATGGCGGGCAGCGCCCTGGTCGAGCAGGCGGCTCACGGTCTCGCGGTCGTTGTCGCGCAAGGCCATCTGTAGCTCGATGGATTGCCGCGCCGCCGGGGTGAGTACGCGCCGCGCCAGCCACCAGCGGGCGGCTGAATTCGTGTCCAGGCGCAGCAGCCAGTCGGCAATCGCGGCGTTGGCCTGCAGGGTTTTCGGGCCGGTCAGATCACCGCTGCGCAGTTTGTCGCGCAACTGCCCGAGCAGCGCTTGTTGACCCGCGCCATCGAGCCGGGCGTGACTCAGGCGCAGGCGGGCAAGCAGTGCGTTCAGTTCCTGGTCGGTGGTTTTGCCGACAGATTTTTTCCCGCTCGCGGCGGCTTTTTGCAGCAGTGCCCACGACTGGTTGTAGGCCGCCTGCGCGCGGCGGCTGTCACCGGCCTGCGCCAGCAGATCGCCGTAGTTGAGCAGCCAGAGCGCGTCGGTCTTCTTGCGGGGGTAGAGCTGCTGACCGTAGCGCACGGCGGCGGCGTTATCGCCCAGGGTTTGCGCTGCGGCGGAGAGCACGTCGAGGCCATCGGGCAGGCCTTGCAGGCTGCGGCTGTAGAGCGCCACGTCTTGCCGCAGGGCGTCCAGTCGGTTGGCGTCGATCAGCATCCACAGCAGGGCGATCTGGTTGTCGGTATTGCCGGGCGAAAGACGCAGGGCCTCGTGCAGATCGGCCAGCGCCTGGTCGGTGCGGCCCAGCGCGCGCCAGACCTGCGCGCGTGCGGCGTACATCTCGGGCTGCTGGCGCAACGGCGCGCCCGCGGCACTGCCCAGCACGACGCGTTCCCACTCGGCGATGCCTTGGGCGCTGGGCTGACGCACCAGCGATTGCAGCCACAACAGCGCCAGCGCCTCCGACGGGGCCCTGGCCCAGGCTTGCGGCAGCAGCCGCAGCGCGGCGGCGTCACCCTGCGATTTTTGCGTGAGGATGATGAAGCGCTGCAACTGATAGGGCTTGATGCGGTCGCGCAGTTGCGGGCTGTTCCAGATGCTGCCATAGGCGTTTTGCGCGCTGTGCTGTTCGCCCATGTCCCAGGCGATGTCGCCCAGCAGCCCCTGGTGCGTAGCGAGCAAATCGACATCGTTGCAAGGCGGGGTTTGGGCGGCGGCGCTGCCATCGGTGATGACGGCAGCAGCCGGTGTGCTGCGGCAGGGCGTGTCGTCTGGGAGGTGCTGCGTTTGCTCAAGCGTCTGCCGCGCCTGCTCGAACTGCCCGTTTTGCAGCAGGGCGATGGCGTAGTCGATACTGCCGCGCAGGCTGAGCGTGCCGCGCTTCAGCGCCTCGGCGTAAGTCGCCAGCGAGGCGTCCACCTCGCCCATATTGCCCAGCAGCCAGGCCAGGGAGGTGAGTACCCCGGGCTGCTTGACCGCAGCCTGGCGAAGAATGCTCACCGCTTTTTCAGGATGGCCGCGCACCTCCAGCGCCTGGGCGTATTGCAGCCATTCATCGGCGGTCAGCGAGGTGTGCGCCGCACGCTGCTCCCAATAGGCGTCCAGGCCGCTGCTCGAATGCAGCGCGAGCGCCAGCCGACGCAGTTCGTCGAGCGCGTGGCGGGTGAACTCGGCGCGCAGCAGGGCGATCCACTGCTGCATGGCGGCATCGGGCCGGCCGCTCCACTCCAGCACCTGGGCGCGGCGCTCGGCCCAACTGCGGCTGCCCGCCTGTTGCGCCAACGCGGCGTCGGCGATGTGCACCGCGCCGCGCAGATCGCCCCCGGCCAGCAGCACTTGCCAGGCCAGTTCGCGCTGCGCCGGGGTGAGGGCCTTGCCCAGCGCGGCGGCGGGCAGGTCGAGGTTGACGGCTTTGCGCAGCCAGTCACCCGCCTCGGTGGGCTGGTTGGCGCCCAGTGCCAGCTTCACCATGAACCACGCCATCTGCGGCGCAACCGCGCCTTTGCCGAGCGCCGCAGCGGTCTGGCGATAGGCCTGCGTCGGATCGCCGGAGGCCAGCAGAGCGCGGGCGGCCTGCTCGATGAGTTGCTCGCGCTCGGCCTCAGTCACCCGGGTCTTGGCGGTGGCGAACAAGACCTGCGCTGCCAGTGGCTCGGCGTGCACCCCCACCAACAGACGCGCAGCCTGCAGCGCGGCTGTGGGCGGCAGCGGCAGAAAGCGGGTCACCATGCCGGTGAGCCGCTGCACGGCTTGCGGCTCGTCGAGGCCTTGCAGCAGCACGAGAGTCTCGCGCCATTCGTTGAAGTTGGCGGGTTGGGTGCGCTGCAGCAGCGCGGAGAGGGCCTGCCGGGCCTGCGCTTCTTCCGTGGCGCGCCCCAGGGCGCGGGCATCGAACCAGCGGGCCTTCCAGATTTGCAGCCGAAGGGCGTCGGCCTGCGGGGTGTGCACCGAACGCAGGGTGTCGAGGGCCTCTTGCGATTTGCCGATGTGCACATAGCGCTGCGCCAGCATCAGGCGCAGGTCGATATTGCCGCCGCGCAGATCGACGAGGTGGCGCAGGTAGTCGATGGCCAGCCCGTCGTCGGCGCTGGTGCTCAGCAGGCGCATCAGGTTCTGCCCCGGATAGACCAGCGCCAGCGTAGCGGCGCACAACAGGCCTAGCCCCAGCAAGGCGCCACGCGGAAATAGACGACTGCGCTGCGGATCGTCTGGAGAGATGTGCAGCGGGTCGCGGGTGGCGGGGCGGGTTTTTTCCAGCATTGAGGCGGATTGTCGGTCAGCGCGCGGCAGGTCAGGCCCTCTTAGGCTCTTAGGCCCGTATCAGCGTGAGATCGACGGTGACGCCACTGCTGCTGACCCGCACCCCTGCGGCCGCTTGCTCGACTCTCGCCCCTTTGGCCGCCTGCACGCTCCAGCCGGAGGGCAGTTGAAACAGGGCTTCGACGGGCAGATGCCCTTGCAGGCTGATTTGTACGCTGCGGTCGTTTTGCACGGCCCAGCGGGTGACGTCGGCATTGGCCTCGATCAGACGCGGTACGGCCGCGGCTGGGGGTTGGCCCGCAGCCTGGCTACGCAGCTCGGCCTGTCCAGCAGTCGCGTGCAGATAACGCTGCTGTCCATGCTCGTTCCAGCCGACAAGGTTCTGGCAGTTGGCCAGTGCAGGCGTGGCGGCAGTGACAGGCTGGGTCCACTGGCGCATTTCCGCCCCGCTGCGCAGACGCCAGCCGCCGGCCAGCAGCCGTGCCACCGTCGCTTGCCGCCAGTCGTTCACGCTGCGGAAGTATTGGTGGCCGAAGATGGCGTGCGTGGGTTGCTTGAGCGCCCATTGGTAAACGAAATGCAGGCTCTTGGCGCCTGCCGCCTTGGTCACGATGTAGGGGTGGTAATACAGATCGATGGGTTTGATGCGGCGCGGAGAGTCGGTCATCTGATAGCTCTCGACCACGCGCTCGAAGCCGAAATACGGGCCGGTCCAGTTGTGCGTGAAGTCTTCCTCGTTCGACTGCGCGGCATACACCTGAAAATACTGGCCCTTGGGAATGCCCATGGGCCAGATGTTCGATAGGGTGGGGCTGGTCTTGCTGATGGGTGCGCCGCCGCCGTTGATATTGCCCAGGCCGGTTTGATAGGCCATGGCCACGGCCTCGTCGGGCGGATTGCAGTCGCCAGGCCAGAGAATCATGTTGCATTTCTTGCCGGGCGGGCAGAGCTTGTCATCGATGAACTGCGCGGCGCCGACCACATTGCTCTTGGTGCTGAAGGTGTAGTTGGGCAGCGGCAGGTAATTGCCGTAGGGATAGTTTTTGGTTTCCTTGCCGCGGCTGTGCGTTTCGCTCGCCGCAACCCAGTTGAACGGGTGCGACCAGGTGTGGCTGCCGACTTCCACCCAAGGCAGGGCGTACATGCGTTTGGCCCATTTCTGCGACTGGTCGGCCAGTTTGGGATACAGCCCTTCGTGACTGATTTCGCCGATGATCACCGAGCCCAGCGTGGGCACCTTGTATTTTTCGAGGAATTCGGTCACCAAGACTTCGCAGGCCAGTGGCGAGCCGGGTTGGTCGCAGGCGTTCGGCCAGCCATCGCCGTCGAAGTGCACAAAGAAAACGCGGCGACCGGTGCGGGTAGTCACGTCGGGCATGGGGTTGGCTCCCACGCGCAGCGCCGCGCGGAAAAACTCGATCGGCTCGATCGACCAGCGCGTGCCGGTGTTGCCCGGAAGATTGAACACGCCGAAGCCCGCCAGCGCGTATCCCCCCCAGGGGGTGATGGCGGCGCCGTCCATGCTCCGGCCATCGGGGCCGGTGGCGCGCAGCCAGACCTGCGATCCGGCGCTGGCGGTCAGTTGCACGGTGTCTTGTGCGCGGACGAGCGGGATGATTTCGCCGTTGGGCGTGCCGGGCTGACGCTGCACCTTGATGGGCGCGTTCAGCGGCTCCCCGATGTGCTCGCCGAGATCGTCGAGCACGTCGAGATCGGGATAGCCCAGCACGGCTACGGGCACACCTTCCGCCTTGGCGCGCTGGAGCAGAGTGCGGATGTCCGGGGGCACTTTGCCGTCATCGGGGTAGAGCACCACGGCGGCATAGCGGCCCGCCAGCGGTTCGGTGATGGCGGGCGCGCCGACAAAGCGGTATTCGGGAACCAGGCCGAGATATTCCAGCGGCATGGCGCCGTAGAGGTGCGCGCTCTGCGCCTGCAGCTCCGGGCTGTCGCCCTGTTCGCAGGAATGCAGCAGTAGCACGCGGCGCGGCACCAGTTCCACCGTGCCTACGCCGAGGCTTTCCAGCGTGGGGTCGGCCACCCACGGAATCAGCCCCTGCGCGGCGATTTTCTGCGCCGTCTGCCGGGCAGCAGCGCGGTCTTGCGGGGCGCAATAGTCGATGGCAATGCCCGGCAGCTTGAACTGGCTGCGCATCTCGCCAAACCGGGCCAGCAGCCATTCGCGATCATCGGCCTTCACTTCGACATAGGCGGTTTCGCCCTGATTCCAGCCGCGATAGACCGATTCAGCGGCCACGGCCAGAATGCTCGGCGACAGAGTGGCGTCGACCAGTTCGAAGCCGCGGTTGAGCATCAGACGGATGCCCGGATAGGCGGCAACCAGTCCCCGCAGGGTTTCCGCCAGCGCCTTGGCTTGTTGCTGCTGTGCCTGCGGGCTCTTGGCCAGCAGTTGATAGGAGTCGAGGGTGTCGAGAAAAAAGGCGCGGAACCCGGCGTCCCACAGCGGTTTGACGATGCGCTCGCGCAGGAACTGCGGCCAGCCGGCGGCGGTCTGGTCGATCACGCGCGAACCCCAGGCGGCGTTCGACGCGGGCAGCCAGGCCTTGGGTATATCGGCGTAGTAGGGCCGATCCGGAGTGACTTCGCCCACCGAGACATAGGCCAACGCCAGGGTGTCCGGTCCGAGCGCGGCGACTATTTTTTTATCTTGCGCCAAGGCATGCTGCGGCTCTAACACCACCCAGTCGAAGGCGCGCAGGTCGTCCACCGGAATGCGGGCGCCGTAGTAAAAAGCGACTGCGGGCGGCGTGGCGTCGCCCGCTGCGCCTTGCAGACAGTCGGGGCAATTTCCGCAGGTACAGGCGGCGGTTTGGGCCAGGGCTTGGCCGGCAGTGGCGCCGAGCAAGCCCAAGCCCAACAGGCTTCTGCGGCCCAAAGGATTGGCAAGCAGTCGGCTTTGCGCAAGAGATTGGAGAAATTGGCGGCGTTGCATGATGGATTTCAGGGTGGACGACACACACGTTCAAAGCGCGCTTTGAAGTGAACCGTTCTGTAACCAATACGGACTATGCCAGCGATTTTCCATGAATTTTTTGCGAACCTATCGGGTATGCCCGAGGATTTGACCGCGAACTGTGATTTTTTACACCTGAGGCAGAGTTTGGAGGAGTTTCGATGACGGCGCACCCCATGCAGATGATGGGCTGGATTGATACCCACGCCCATCTCGATGCCGGCGAGTTTGGCGGACAGGCGCGGGAGGTTGCCGCGCGTGCCCGGCAGGCGGGGGTTGCGGGCGGGGTGATTCCGGCCGTCGAGCGCAGCAATTTCGACACGGTGCGCGAGCTTGCGCAGACCTGCGGGTGGGCCTACGCCCTGGGCATCCACCCGCTCTACGTCGACCGGGCGCAAGAGGCCGATCTGGACGTGCTGCGGCGCAGCGTGGCTGAGGCGATGGCCGATCCGCGCTTTGTCGGTCTGGGCGAGATCGGGCTGGATTTTTTCGTTCCAGGGCTCGACCGTGAAAAACAGCAGCGTTTCTATCAGGCGCAGTTGCGCATCGCCCGCGATTTTGATTTGCCGGTGATATTGCATGTGCGCAAATCACAAGACGCCTTGCTCGCCGGACTGCGCCGCGCGGGCTTCGGGGCAGAGCGGCCCGCAGGCATCGCTCACGCCTTCAACGGCAGCCTGCAGCAGGCGCAGGGCTTCATCAATATGGGTTTTGCTCTTGGGTTCGGCGGCGCCATGACCTTCGAGCGTGCGCTCAACATTCGCCGTCTGGCAGCCGAGGTTCCCGAGACCGCGCCGGTGCTGGAAACCGATGCGCCGGATATCCCGCCGGTCTGGCTTTACCGTCCGCGCGAGGTGCGCGACGACGCGCCCCCGACCCCCAACTCGCCCGAACAGTTGCCCCGCATCGCGCAAACTCTGGCCATGCTGCGCGGCTGGTCGCTGGAACAAACGGTCCGGCAGACCACGGCGAACGCCCTGAGCGCCTTGCCACGGCTGACCAGCGCGTTGGGCCTCGGAGATCAATGACTCCTGGGGCTTGATTTTTGAAGCCTTGACCGTATCTATCTGCAGGTTTTTTTCTTCTCTTTTTCCGCACGCACCATGAGCACTGAACAAACTAGTCCTGCCCCTGCCACCGCGCATACCCACGCCTTTCAGGCTGAAGTGCGGCAACTGCTGCACCTCGTCACCCATTCGCTCTATTCCAACCGCGACATCTTTTTGCGTGAGCTGATTTCCAACGCCTCCGACGCCTGCGACAAACTGCGCTTTCAGGCCATCGACGACGCTTCGCTGATGGAGGGCGAGGCCGATCTGCGCATCCGCATCGCGGTGGACGCCGAGCAGCGCACCCTTACCATCAGCGACAACGGCGTCGGCCTGAGCCTGGAAGAAGCGGTCGAGCATCTGGGCACCATCGCCAAATCTGGCACGCGCGAGTTCATGCAGAAACTCGGCGACAAACAGAAGCCCGATGCGGCGCTGATCGGTCAGTTTGGCGTGGGCTTCTACTCCGGCTTCATGGTGGCCGAGCGCATCACCGTCGAGTCGCGCCGGGCCGGCATGACGGAGGCCGAAGGCGTGCGCTGGGTGTCCGACGGCACGGGCGAGTTCACGGTGGAAACCATCGCCCGCGCCAAGCGGGGCACCGATGTCATTCTGCACCTGCGCGCCGATGCTGACGATACGCCGCACGAGGACAAGATCGACAAATACCTGCGGGTGTGGACGCTCAAAGACCTCATCGGCAAATATTCCGACCACATCTCCCTGCCCATCGAAATGCGCAAGGAGAACTGGGACGCCGAGCAGAGCAAATACGTCGCCACCGACGAGTGGGAGCAGATCAACAGCGCCGC
>NZ_JBYCKI010000180.1:0-3975 GCF_057473305.1 Thiomonas sp. TH-17 | reverse complement strand
TGAGGCGATCGGCGATCCACTGTTCGATCTCCACCGAGTCCCAGCCCACCGCGCGCACGCCCAGGCGCAGCGCCTTGGGGAACTTGCCTTCCTTCATCAGGCTGTAGATGTGCGCGCGCTTGAAGCCGGTCTTGGCTTCGACCTCGGCGCGGCGCAGGATGCGGTGCTCGGTCGGTGCCGCCGTGGCGGTGGTCTGCGAAGACATGAGGGTCACTCCTTAACGCTCAGTGGCGCTGATTGGCGTGACTCGAATTAAGAACGCCGCGTTGAAGAAAGACACCGCAAATGCGGTGTCCGCGACCGCAGATACGGTCTGGCATCGCTCAGGAAGTTGTGCTCTGCAAATTGCGCCGAGCCAGTGCGAACTTGGCCTGCAGCGTGCGCTCGGTGATGCCCATCGCGTTGCCGTGGTGCGCCACCATCGCGCTGATGATGGCCTCCTGCGTCAGGAAGCTGGAATACGGCATACCGTTGGGCGACTTGCCCAGCAGCAGCGTCAGTAACCCGCCAACGATGTTCAGGTAGGTCGATTCGCTGCGCGGCCCCGGCGTGTTCGCACGCTCCGCGTCGGCCGCGCAGGCGGAGTGCGTTTTCAGCAGCGCCTCGTGCTCGGCGCGCAGCGTCTCGTGCACACCCAGGTGTTCCGCCAGCCGCGCCTTGATCGCTTCCCGCTCGGCCAGCAATGCGCCCACTGTGTCCAGGCTGATCGCCGGATGAAGCGCACGCTCGATCTCATCGAACAGAAACGCCGGTCTCTCGCCGGGGTAGTGGTGCGCCATCCAGGCTTTCAGATCGACGTGCCGCACCGTCAGCGACGGGTCGTCCATCGCGAGGCTCTGCGTGTCCCGCACCAAGCCATCCTTGCCATACCGCATCTCGCCGTGAGCCAGCGCATCGAAGATCCTTTCGGCGTTCAACCGCAGCATCGGCCAGCGCGGAAACTCCGTTGCCTCCGGCAGAGGCCGCTGTTCCAAGGTCGCCAGGATGCGCCGCTCGAAGCGCAGCAATCCGCTCCAGCGGATTGCCGCCTCGATCGGGCGGTAGTAGGTCTTGGCACCATCGGCCAGGCTGCTCGACTTCGGCATATCGCGCGCCTCCATTCGTCATCGCACCGAGTCCAAGCACGCGCACCCGCCGTATAGGCGGCGTGCGTGGCTGTCCAGGAATCTCCGGGCGAAACGAGCAGGTGGCGAAGCGGCGAAGACCGTGGCATCGGCGATGCCGCCGGTTTCGTTGCGAGATGCGCGCCTTGCCGCGCATGGCGCCATCACTCACAATTCGCAAGCCGCGAAACATGCTGTCACCAGCGTCATTCGCGGGCACCATGCTTGGCCCGGATAACCAGGCCAAAGTCTTTGCAGGGAAAAAGGCCCAGTAAAGCGCGATCACGTCAACACGCCAGAGCCGATGCGCATACGGCAAGCACTGTTGCGCCGCGCGTCTTCGCTGTGACGCGCCACGATGGGCATGCGAGTTTCACGCAGGATGCCAACCGCAACCGCGAGCAACGCCTGAGTGCAGCGCGCCCGTGCACCGCGTCAATGGAAACCCGCTTTGACAAAACAGGTCTGGCGCTTTGACCAAAATGGAATCGGCCAACCCACCTGAAACAGCCTCATGCGAGCCGTTGCGTATCCAACGGCATATGGCCGACACGCTGCGCACGGTCGATGAAGTGGCGCAGTGGCTCCGACATCGCGCCCTCGGCATGTAGCAGGTAGGTCGTCAGCGCCGCCGAGTCTTCATCCAGCGGCCGGACGATTACGTCCGCCTGCCGGCATGCCACCACGTGCGCCGCGGTGGAAAATCCCACGCCATAGCCGGCCGCCACCAGGGCCAGCATCAGCGAGTGGGTCGTCACGTACTCGGCCACGACCGACGGTGTCTCCACCAGGCGCAGCAGGCGCTCGCATTGCCGGCTGCACTCCGCGCACACTTGCGGGTGGCACAGCACCAGCGGGTAGCCCACCACCTCTTCCAGCGGCACCCGCTTGTGCGCCAACAATGGGTGCCGCGCGGGTATGGCCACCACCAGCGGGTCTTGCCACACCGGCATGGCGACCACTCCGGCCTCCATCTCGCCGGCCATGGCAAAGGCCGCGTCGTACAGGTCGTTGCCCAGCCCGCCCACCACCTGCGACAGCGGCGCCTCGAACAGCCGGATGCCCACTTCCGGCGCCTCCTCCCGGCACAGCGCGAGCAGCGCCGACAGCCGGGTCCGCCCGACGCCGCCGGCCAAGGCGATGCGCAGGGTGCCCCGGTGTCCCGCCGCCACCGCCCGCGCCTTGGTCTGGGCTCGCTCAAGGGTCAGCAGCACGCGCCGGGCCTCCTCCAGGAACACCTGCCCGGCCGGGGTCAGGCGCACCCCGCGCGGCATGCGCTCCAGCAGCGTCACGCCCAAGTCCGCCTCCAGTTGGCGGATCGTTCGCGACAGGGGTGACTGCTCCACATGCAGCCGTCGCGCCGCCCGGCCAAAGTGCAACTCCTCGGCCACGGCGATGAAACAGCGAAGATGGCGTAAGTTCATGTACTTCCCCCCAGAAAGTGGAGTCCAGTCCTCTGGCCGTAGGGAACCGCATGAGTGCTTCCCGGTGGCGATGCCGGTCACAGAGGCTTTCCAGTTGCCGCCATCCGGCCTTCAGTCGCCGGCGAGGCAGCGAGTGTCCAGGCAAGGCCGGGTTATTCCATCGGTGTTGCCATATCACACAAAACCACGGACAATCAATAATAATTCTCATTAGCATATGTGTCCGAATGGAGTGAAGCCGATCAAGCCCGACGTGGCGAACCTGTCCGTCACCACCCACGGCAGCGTGTTCTGAAACGACGAACGCATGGGCGACGAGCAGCTCGCGCAGCGGCTGCAGGCCTCCGCGCTGCGTCAACCGCAGCCCGAGGACTTCATCCGCGGCGACCGCCTGGCGCGCCTACCAGCGCGTCGCCCAGGTGTTGGCGGCTGCGCAGAAGTCCGGGTGTTGAAACTGAGCTTCGTGACCGACCCGGGTAGCGACCGGGGTGAGCCGAAAGACACCCCCATGAAACTGCATCGGCACGACCGCCCTGACGCCGGCGTGTCGTCGTCGGCTGCACCGATCGCGGACACCAGCCCGCGTGCGCGCCTGCGCGCGTGCCCGGCACACCGGCTGATTTACCAGCGTTGCGGACGCAGCACACTGACCATCAGCATTCAATGCGCGGGCTGTGTGCGCCGGCCTACTCCGCGCGTGTCGGCGACGGGCCTGCTCCCGACAGGCATGAGCGCTTCGACGCGATGCAATCGAAGGAGGTGCTGACGGGATGCGGATGTAGATGCTGGCGCCCGAGAGGCCGAACCAGAAGAAGACAAACAGGAGGTGGCCTTGGATTTCAGATTGCTGCGTTACTTCGTCGCAGTTGCGGAAGAACTGCATCTGGCCCGTGCAGCCGAGCGTCTGGGCATCGAGCAATCACCTGTGTCGCGTGCGATGCGCGACCTGGAAAGCCAGCTTGGCGTGCAGTTGTTCGACCGCAGCACACGCCTGACGCGGCTGACCTGGGCCGGCCAGGTGTTCCTCGTCGAATGCCGGCGCGTGATGGCCACCGTGGAGCAGGCAGTCAAGAGCGCCAAGGCGGCGGCACAGGGCTACCAAGGCAATCTACGCATCGCCATCTGCGACAGCCTGGCGCAGCCCCGCATCGCCACCTTGCTGGCACGCAGCCGCGAGGATGAGCCCGAGCTGGAGATTCGCGTCTTCGAGCTGCCGTTCGCGCAGCAGCTCAAGATGCTGCACAACGATCTGCTGGACATCGGCTTTGCGTTGTCAAACGCGGTGCATGATGGCCTCGTCGCCGAGCCGGTATGGACCGATCCGCTGTCGGTGATCGTGCCCGCACGCCATCCCTTGCTGGCACACGTGCAGGTGCCGCTGGCCGAAGCCCTGAAGTTCCCGCTGGTTCTGTGCCATCCCGAATCGGGATCGGGCTGCCGCCATCAGA
>NZ_JBYCKI010000179.1:0-16548 GCF_057473305.1 Thiomonas sp. TH-17 | reverse complement strand
ACAGGCGGGCGATGCCGCGCGCATAGAGCGCGTTCCAGTTGCCAGCGCCGGTCTGACCTGCAGTCACGGCAGAAAAACCGCCGCCGCTGGCTTGTGCTGCGTTGCGCAGCAGGGCCGCGCTCTCGGCAGGCAAACCCGGCAGGGCGAGGACGAACAGCGGCAAGCGGACGCGGTGCAAAGACTCGCCCTCCGCGCTGGCGTCGAAGTCTGCGGGCACCGGAACACCTGCACCGGCCAGCAGCAGCACGGCGCCGCGTTCGCCTTCGGCTTGCTGTTGCAGGCGTTGGCGCGCGAGGGCGAGCAGGCCGGGCAGCGCGGCGGAAGCGGGCGTGCCGGTGAACACTTCGGGGCGGGCCTGCTGCGTGGCATGAGCGAACAGGGCGGGGTCATCGGTCGGCGGCAGCAATTGCGCTGCGCCCACTGGTCCGCCCAGACGCGCTGCGCCATAAGCGATCAGGCCGAGCCGTTCGCCGCGCAGTTGCGGCCACAGCGCGGCCAGCAGCAGGCGCTGCTGCTCCAACGCGGAAATGGGCGCTGTGGTCGGTACTGCGGCTGCGGTGCCGGCATCCATCAGCACCATGACGGCGATGCGGTGCAGGCCGCCCACCGCGCTGCCGCTCACCGGCTGGCGCGGACCGGCTGCGGCGGTAGCGAGTAGCGCCCACAGCAGCAGGTCGAGCGCCAGCGAGCGCCGCAGGCGCTGCCGCGAGGGCAGAAGGGTGGCGAAGGGCAGCAGCGCGGCGTCGGCATAGGCCAGCGCCCCGGCGCGCACGCTGCGGGCGCTCCACAGCCGCAGCGCAGCCAGCAGCAGCGGCACCGCCAGCAGGGCAAAGGCCCAGGGGCGTGCCCAGAACCAGGGCTGGGTCCAGAGCGCATCCCAAGTCGTCATTTGCGGCTCCTGGGTGCGGCGCCCTCAATCCACATCGCCAGCAACCACAACGCCGCTCCGGCAAGCAAAGGCCAGAGGAACAGCGCCTGCACGGCCCGGCGCGTGGGCGGGGGATACAGCCGGGGGTTGAGCGCGCCGATGTCGCGCACCGCCGCCTGTTGCGCCCCGGCGCTGGCGGCGAAGTAGAACCGTCCGCCGGTGGCTTCGGCGATGAGGCGCAGATCGGGCTGCGGCCCGGCGTAGGCGGGCACGGTGTAGGAACGCCCGGGGTCGGATGCAGTGCCGACTTCGACGGTGTAGATGCGCACGCCCATGTGCCGCGCCAGCGCCACAGCGTCGGCCGGGCTGATGGAGCCGGTATTGCTCGCCCCGCCATCGGTGTAGAGGATGAGAATAGGCTTCAGGTCGAGCTGCAGACGCACCTGCCGCAGCCCCAGTGCGATGGCGTCGCCTAAAGCGGTGTCGGGGCCGAGCTGACCCACGGCAAGCAGCCCGGCCATCTGGCCCGCAGCACGCGCGTCGAAGGTGGGCGGCAGCAGCGTGGCGGCATGGCTGCCGAAGGCCACCAGCGCGAAGCGGTCGCCCTGCCGCGCGCGGGCGAAGTCGGCAAATACGCGCTGGGCCACGGCCAGCCGCGAGGCGGGCTTGCCCGCCCAGGTGAGGTCGTGCAGGCTCATGGTGAGCGAGGTGTCGAGCAGCACCACGATGTCGCGGCCCTCGGGCGCGGCGGCGATCCATGCGCCTTCGCGCTGCGGCTGCGCCAAGGCGAGCACCAAGGCCAGCAGCGCCAGCGCGCGCAGCACAGGCGCGAGCCGGGGCTTGCGGCGCGGCGGCGGCGCTTGCAGCAGGCCGTGCAGATCGGGGTGCAGCAATTGGGGCGCGGGCACGGTCTCGCTCTGTCGCGCGCGCCGCGCCGCCAGCAGCGGCAAGACCGCCAGTGGCAACAGCAGCAAGGCCAGCGGCTGCGCCCACTGCAAAGCGGCCAGGCCCGAAGTGAGGTCGGCCCAAGCGGTCATTTGACGCCCCTGTGCGCAGCGTGCTGCAAACTGCGTGCGAAGGCCGCCTGCGCGCGCGCTCTGCCCCACCAGGCGGCGCGCAGGGCTTGGGTGGCGGCGGATTCGAGCGTCTGCGCAGCGGCTTTCAGGGTGACCGACGTTTCTGCGCTGGCCGGGGCAAAGCGCAGGGCGTCGAAGGCAGTGCGCAGGGGCTGCGGCCAGTCGGTCTCAGGCAAGACGAGGCGCAATTGCGCGGCCAGATGCGTTGCCAGTTCCGTCGTCAAACGCGTGGTCTGCGGCCCTTGCGTTTCGCGTTGCAAAACCGCGCGAGCCTGCGCCCGCAGCAGCCGCCATGTCCGCCCGCGCCTCCAGCCCAGCACGACCCAGACGCACAGCGCTAGCGCAAAGACCAGCGCCAGCCACGGCAGCGGCGTCTGCCACCACGGCGCTGGCGGCAGCGGCGCTGGCGGAGGGGGCGGAAGAATGTCGGCGAGCGCGGCCAGACGATCCATCACATCCCCGCCACGCGCAGCGCCCGCAGCACGGCGGCATCGCTCTGATCGACTCCGGCGGCTATGCAGCGCAGGCCGCGGGCGCGCCAGCGGGCCAGCAGGGCGGTTCGGTGCTGCGCTGCGCGTTGCGCAAAGGCGGCGCGGGCTGCCGCATCGGGCCAGGGGCCAGATTGCTGGCGCGCCAGATCGACGAAGACGGCACGCTCCAGCGCGGCGTCTGCAGGTAGGCCCGCTTCGACCGGATCGGTCACGCGCAGCAGCAGCACTTCGGCGCGGCTGCGAAGGGCCCAGAGCGCGGCGTCGATGTCGGGGGCGTCCCACCCCGCACCGTCACTGGCGAGCAGCACGCGTGCGCCTTCGGGCAGGGTGCGCGCCAGACGCAGCGCCCATGCGGCGAAAACACCGGCTGAGGTTTCAGGCGCTTCGGCGAGGTGATCGGGTTGCAGCGCTTCGATGCGTTCCTGCTGCAAGCACTGCGCCAGGCGCTGCACCGCCGACAGACCGCGCCCGAGTTCTGCGCTGCGCAACGGCCCGCGCCAAAGGCTCAGGCCCACAGCACCGGCGGCGCCTTCGGCCGCAAGGGCTTGCGCGGCGCAGGCCAGCAGCAGCATGCGCGCGGCCTGTTCGGCCTTGGTACGCACGCGGGTGCCGAAGACCATGCCCGGACGCAGGTCGAGCAGCAGATGCAGCGCCGGTGCGTGCTCTTCGCGGTGCACCTTCACATACGGCCTGCCGGTGCGCGCGAGCAGGCGCCAGTGCAGATCGCGCAGATCGTCACCGGGCTGATAGGCGCGGCTTTCGGCATAGTCGAGCCCGCGCCCCGTCCAGCGGGAGAGGCTGTCGCCCGCTGCGCGCTGCGATACCGGCTGAGAGGCCGCGGCGAGACGCAGCCCGCGCGCCCGGGCGATCAGGGCTGCGGCGTCCGCCGCCAGCAGCAAGGGACGCGAAGCCTGCGGTTCTTGGCGGTCTTGCGCTTCGCCCCGCCAAATTGCGGACATCGCCTTCACGTCAGTCCAGCGCTCAAGGCCACTGGGTGGCGGCCAGCAGATCGGCGATCAGCGCGTCGCAGCTCACCGCGCGCAGCCCGGCGTCGAGCGAGAGCACGATGCGGTGGCGCAGCACGTCGGTCGCCAGCGCCATGACGTCGTCGGGCAGCACGAAGTCGCGCCCGCGCAGATAGGCCAGCGCCCGCGCGGCAGCGCTAAGCGCCAGCACCGCACGCGGAGAAGCGCCGGCCGCCACCACGCCTTCCATGCCCGCCAGGCGCTGCTGCGGCGCGCGGGTGGCGCGCACCAGATCGACGATGGCGCGCTGCAGGCTCTCGGCCACATGCACCTGCAAAACCTCCTGGCGCGCAGCGAGCACGGTGGGTACGTCCACCGCCGGCGCCGGGCCGCCGCCCAGACTGCGCGCCGGGTCGCTGGCCTGCAGATGCAGTTGCAGAATGCGCAGCTCTTCATCGGCCGCCGGGTAGTCCAGCCGCACATGCAGCAAAAAGCGGTCGAGCTGGGCTTCGGGCAGGGCATAGGTGCCCGCCTGTTCGAGCGGATTCTGCGTGGCCAGCACGAAGAACAGCGGCGGCAGCGCGTAGCTCACGCCGCCCACGGTGATCTGCCGCTCCTGCATGGCTTCGAGCAGCGCCGACTGCACCTTGGCCGGCGCGCGATTGATCTCGTCGGCCAGCACGATGTCGTGAAACAGCGGCCCGCGCACGAAGCGCACCGTGCCCTCGGCAGGGTTGAACACCTCGGTGCCGGTGAGATCGCCCGGCAGCAGATCGGGGGTGAACTGCACCCGCTGGAAGCTGGCATGCACCCGGCTGGCGAGCGCCTTGACCGCCGTGGTCTTGGCCAGCCCGGGCAGCCCTTCGAGCAGCAGATGGCCGCCGGTGAGCAGGCCGATGACCAGACGGTCGAGCAGCGCCGCCTGGCCGACGATGTCGGCGCTGAGTTGCTCGCGCAAGGCGGCTACTTCGGTCTGATGCGGGTAGGTCATCGTATTTGTGGAATTGAGCACATGCGCATGCGCTGATCGTAAAGATGCCAACCGCTTGCGACGCAGCGGAGAAACCCTGTTGACCTACATTCGCGTGATCGTTAGATTGTTTTCATGAACTCACGCGAACTCAAAAACCATCTGTATGAACAAGTCGCCCGCATCGGCGCGGCCGTGTCCAGCCCCAAGAGGCTGGAGTTGCTGGAACTGCTGGCGCAAGGCGAAAAGCCGGTGGAGGCGCTGGCGCGCGAAGCCGCGATCGACATCAAGCTCGCCAGCGCGCATCTGCGCGTGCTCAAGGGCGCGCAGCTGGTGCAGGTGCGCCAAGACGGCAAGAGCCGCATCTATCGCCTGAGCGGCGCCGACGTGGCCGCGCTGTGGGTGGCGCTGCGCAGCGTGGCCGAGGCGCATGTGGCCGATCTGCAGGTGGTGATGCAGCGGCTGTTCTCCGGCCCCGAGCGTCTCACGCTGGAGAGCAGCCAGACCCTGCTGGACAAGGTGCGCAAGGGCGATGCGGTACTGATCGACGTGCGCCCGGAGGCCGAATACCGCACCGCGCATCTGCCCGAGGCACGCTCGCTGCCGCTGCCCGAGCTGGAGGCGCGGCTGCGCGAACTGCCGCGCGGCAAGGAGATCGTGGCCTATTGCCGCGGGCCGTTCTGCGTGATGTCCGACGCGGCGGTGAAGCTGCTGGTCGAACGCGGTTTTCGCGCCAGAAAGATCGCCGAGGGCGTGCCGGAATGGCAGGCCGCCGGGCTGCCACTGGAGCAGGACTTCGCGCCCTGACAGCGATGCGCCGCGCGATGTCCCCTCCGTCCGCAAGCCGCTTGGGTGCCGCCGATCTCAGCGCACCCGCCCCACTCGAACCCTACCTGCAGGGCATCCGCATCAACCTGCACCAGTTCATCTGGCAGGCGGTGCAGGTGGCTTTCGTCGGCCTGGTCATCGGCATGGAGCGCAATGTGCTGCCGGTGGTGGCGCAGCAAGACTTTGGCGTGCCCAAATCGTCCTTTCTCTACCTGATGAGCTTCATCATTTCGTTCGGGCTGGTGAAAGGAATGCTCAATTTCGTCTCCGGGCGCCTTTCCGAGCGCATCGGGCGCAAGCCGGTGCTGGTGATGGGCTGGCTGGCATCGTCACCGGTTATCTGGCCTCTATCTACGGCCCACGCCCGCCCTGCTGGGTTTCGCCCTGCTGGTGATCGCCAAAGGGCTGGCTGCACATCCCTCTTCGCTGCAGGTATTCGCCTTCGTCTCCTTTCGCCACCCCACGTTTTCCGCGCTCTGTCAGGCCGGGGTGGCCAACAAGGTGGCCGACACCCTGCTGTGGGTGCTGTTTCCGCTGTATCTGCACGGTCACGGACTGAGCGTGGTGGACATCGGCTGGATCACCGGGGTGTATGGCCTGAGCTGGGGCGCGTCTCAACTCTGGACCGGGCCGCTGTCAGACCGCGTTGGCCGCAAGCCCACCATCGTTTCCGGGCTATGGCTGCTGGCCGCAGGCGTCGCGGCGGTCACGCTGGTGTCGGGCACGCTGGCCTGGCTGGCTGTCGCCGTGGCGATGGGCGTGGGCATGGCGCTGCTCTACCCCAACCTCATCGCCTCGGTGGCCGACATTTCGCACCCGAACTGGCGCAGTTCCTCGCTGGGCGCCTACCGCTACTGGCGCGACACCGGCCATGTCCTGGGCGCGCTGGTGCTGGGTGGCATTGCGCAGGTAGCCGGGCTGATCGCCCCCGCGTTCTGGTTCACCGCAGCGTTGCTCTCGGCGTCGGGGTTTTGGGTGCTGCTGCGCGCGCAGGAAACTCACCCGCGACTTACTTCACCGTCACCGTCCCGATCATGAAGGTGTGCACCGCGCAGTGGTAGGGAAAGCTGCCGGGCTTGTCGAAGGTGTGGCTGAACGATTTGCCCGGTGCCAGCACGCCCGAGTCCCACAGCTTGGTGTCGCTGGTCGTGGTGTGGCCGAAGGCATCGTCGTTGGTCCAGGTCACCGTGGTTCCCGGCGCGATCGCCACACTGTCGGGATGAAAGTTCATGCCCTTGATTTGAATCTGCACCGTGGCCGCCAACACGCAGCACGGCCAGACGAGCAAGGCGAGAATCGCGGTTCTGATGAACGGTCTGCGCATGGCAAGCTCCTGATGAGCCGTTCAAATTAGGCGCACCGCCGCAACGTCGCAACAAGGACATTCCCCATGCCCGACGATCAACCCCCTCGCACGCCGCCGCCGGAGGCAACCGCGGCGATCTTCCTCGCGTTCCTGCGGCTGGGGCTCACGGCGTTCGGCGGACCGATTGCGCATCTGGAATATTTCCGCCGCGAGTTCGTCGAGCGGCGCGGCTGGCTTTCAGCGCAAGCGTATGGCGATCTGGTGGCGCTGTGCCAGTTCCTGCCTGGCCCGGCGAGTTCGCAAACCGGCATCGGGCTGGGGCTGATGCGCGGCGGTTTGCGCGGCGGGCTGGCCGCCTGGCTGGGCTTCACCCTGCCTTCGTCGCTGGCGATGACCGCCTTCGCCTTGTTGTTGGCGCACCTGGGCGGGCTGGCCCACGGCGGCTGGCTGCATGGGCTCAAACTGGTCGCCGTCGCCGTGGTGGCGCAGGCGCTCTGGGGCATGGGCCGCAGCCTCTGTCCCGACAGGGAACGTGCCAGCCTGGCTGTGGCTGCTGCGGTGCTGGCCGCGCTCATGCCCGGCGTCACCGGGCAACTCGCTGTCATTGCTCTCGGCGCGGTGGTCGGGCGCTGGCTGCTGCGCCCCCCGGTGGAAGCGGTGCATGCGCCGCTGCAGGTGTCGCTGCGTCATCGCAGCGCCGTGGTGCTGCTCGCCGCGTTCGGCGCGCTGCTGGTCGGCCTGCCACTGCTCGCGGCTGCGCTGCATCAGCCCGCGCTCGCGCTGTTTTCCAGCTTCTATCAGTCCGGCGCGCTGGTGTTTGGCGGCGGCCATGTGGTGCTGCCGCTGCTGCAGGCCCAGGTCGTCCCGGCAGGGATGGACAACTCCACCTTTCTCGCAGGCTACGGCGCGGCGCAGGCCGTGCCCGGGCCGCTGTTCACCTTCGCCGCCTTTCTGGGCGCCGCTTCGGCACAGGGACCGGGTGGCTGGCTGGGCGCGGGCGTGGCGTTGCTGGGCATCTTTCTGCCCAGCTTTCTGCTCGTGGCCGGCGCCCTGCCGCTGTGGAACGGCCTGCGCCGCCACCCCGCCATGCGCAGCGCCCTGATGGGCATCAACGCCGCCGTCGTCGGCCTGCTGCTGGCGGCGTTCTACGACCCGGTGTGGACGGTAGCCATTCACACGCCGCGCGATTTCGCCCTAGCGCTGGCCGCGCTCTTGCTGCTGCAAGTCTGGAAGGTTCCGCCGTGGGCGGTGGTGGTCGGCGGTGCAGCAGTCACTGCGATTCTGGGCTGGGGGTGATTCCCCGCGCCGGCTTGCACCGCCGCCGATGTGCACTTTTTTGAAGCCGGGCGCCGATTGCGCCAGTTTTGGGCGATAGTTGCGTTTCCCGCTCACTGCTGCATCTCGCCGCCATGTACGTCCCCTCCCACTTCGCCATCGCGCAGCCGGATGATCTGCACCGCATCCTTCGCGACAATCCACTGGGCATCCTGGTCACGCAAACCGGCGACGGGCTCGATGCCAACCACCTTCCCTTCGAGTTCGATCCGGCGCAGGGTTTGTTGGGCACGCTCATCGGTCACGTGGCCCGCGCCAATCCGGTGTGGCAGCAGTGCGGGAACGGCGCAGAGGTGATGGTCATCTTCCGCGGCGCCGAGGGCTATATCTCGCCGAGCTGGTACCCGAGCAAACATGAGACCCACCGCCAGGTTCCCACCTGGAACTATGAAGTCGTTCATGCCCACGGTCATCTCACCGTCCGCGACGATGAAAAATTCGTTCGTGGCGTGGTGGCGCGCCTGACGCGCACGCACGAGGCGCAAGAGCCCAGACCGTGGAAGATGGGCGACTCCGCACCCGAGTACATCGACGCCATGCTCCAGTCCATCGTGGGCATCGAAATCGCCATCACCCGCCTGCAGGGCAAGGCCAAGCTGAGCCAGAACCGCGAATTGCGCGACCGCGAAGGGGCGATCGATGCATTGCGCCAGCGCGGCGGGGACCAACTGGCTGAAGCGATGCGGAAGTCGCTTGAGGGTTCATCGCGCTGAAGGCGCTAAAAGCCAGCGATTGCCATCAAACCCAGGACGACGAACAGCGTGCCGGCGAGGAATTGGCCGATCTGCAGCGATCGTCCGGCTGGTGCCAGGCGTGCGCGCAGCGGGTGGGCAAGCAGGATGCAGAACACGTCGGCCACGGAGAACAGCAGATTCGCGCATGCGCCCAACAGGAAGAGTTGCCAGCCGAGCCCGAGCGACGCGCCGGGGTCAGTGAACTGCAACAGGAACGCGAGGTAAAACAGCGCGGACTTGGGGTTCAATGCTTCGATGAGCGCGCTCGACGAGACCACGTTGCGCGGCACGTCGATCGCCACATCCCGCTTGACGGGCATGCGCATCCGCTGGATGCCGAGCCAGATCAGGTACGCGCCGCCGACCACCTTGAGGGCGTGATAGAGCAGCGGCGACGTCTTCAGAATGGCGACCGCGCCCAGTGCGACGACGGCAATCTGAAACAGGGCGCCAAGATGGATGCCGAGTGCGGACAAAAAGCCGGTTCGCCGACCATGCTGGAGCGTCAGCGACACGTTCTGCAGCAGGGCAGGTCCCGGAATGAAGCCAAAACCCAGACAGGTGACGCCGAAGATCACCGCCTTCTCGGGCGACATCAGACCGCCTCTTTTATCGCAGCGAGGATCGCGGTCCGGTCCAGCTTCATCGCACTTCTCACGCCTCGCCCACCAGCGCCCGCGCGAACGCCCCTGCATCGAAGGGCTGCAGGTCATCCAGACCCTCGCCGACGCCGATGAAATACACCGGCACCGGCCGCTCGCGGGCGATGGCCGCGATCACTCCGCCTTTGGCGCTGCCGTCGAGCTTGGTGATGACCAGGCCGGTGAGACCCAGCGCATCGTCGAAAGCGCGAACCTGGGCCAGAGCGTTCTGGCCGTTGTTGGCGTCGATCACCAGCAGGATTTCGTGCGGTGCGCCGTCCATCGCCTTGGCTGTTACGCGTTTGACTTTTTTCAGTTCTTCCATGAGGTGAAGCTGGGTGGGCAGGCGGCCGGCCGTGTCGACGATGACCACGTCCGTCTCGCGCGCCTTGCCTGCGCTCACGGCGTCGAAGGCCACGGCGGCCGGGTCGCCGCCGTCTTGCGAGATGACTTGCACCTGATTGCGCTGCCCCCAGGCGACGAGCTGTTCGCGCGCCGCGGCGCGGAAGGTGTCGCCTGCGGCCAGAAGCACTTTTTCATCGGCGCGCAGCAGGTGCTGGGTGAGCTTGCCGATGGTGGTGGTTTTACCCGCGCCGTTCACGCCCACCATCATCAGCACGGTGGGGTTCTGGCGACCGATGTCGAGCGGCTTTTGCAGGGGACTGAGCAGATCGGCCAGCGCGTCGGCGAGCAGGCCGCGCACCTGAGCCGGCGTTTCGGCGCGGGCCGATTTCACGCGCCGGCGCAGATCAGCCAGCAGCGCGGTGGTGGCGGGCATGCCGGCGTCGGCCATGATGAGGGCGGATTCGAGTTCTTCATACAGCGCTTCGTCGATCTTGCTGCCGCCGAACAGGCCGCTGATGCCCGAGCCGGTTTTGCGCAGGCCGGAGCGCAGGCGGCTGAACCAGCCGGAAGTCGGCTGCTCTTCGGCGACGAGCACGACCTCCTGCGATGGCTCGGCCTCAGACATCGGCGCCGCGGCGGGCTCCACGGCCGGCGCGGCTTCAGCGGGCGCATCCAGTTGCAGTGCGGCAAGCGCGGTGATCGCCTCCGGCGCAACCTCGACCGTCACCTCGGGCGCGGCGGTTTCGGGAGCGGATTTGCGTTTGAAAAAGCGGAACATGGACGGCCGATCGAAGAAAAGAGGACGGGATGATGCGCGACAGACTCCTACAATTTACCTGCCCATGAATACCCAGTCTCCAGGCCATCGCGCCCCAAGCCCTTCCGTCCGCCCCCGCCGCGCGCATAGCGGTGAAGTCCGCATCATTGGCGGGCTGTGGAAACGCAGCAAACTCGCCGTGCCCGACCTGCCGGGCCTGCGCCCCACGCCAGACCGCGTGCGCGAGACCGTGTTCAACTGGCTCGGCCAGACGCTCGCCGGTCTGCGCGTGCTCGATCTCTACGCAGGCAGCGGCGCACTCGGGCTGGAAGCGGCCTCGCGCGGCGCGGTCTCGGTGTTGCTGATCGAACAGCATCCTCGCTGCGTGGCCGCGATTGCCGCCGCCGCGCAGCGCCTCGGCGCGACACAGGCGCAGGTGCGAGGCGCCGATGCGCTCTCCTCCGCGCACAGCCTGGCGCGCGCAGGCGAACGCTTCGACATCGTGTTCATCGACCCGCCCTATGCCAGCGCGCAACAACTCGCCGCGCTGCAGGCGGTGCAGCCGCTCGTTGCATCACAAGGTCTGGTTTATGTGGAAACCGATACGGCCGAGCTGTTCGATTCGCTGCAAACCCAAGGCTGGACGCTCTGGCGACGGGGTCGTGCCGGTCAGGTGCACTTCGCTTTGCTGCGCCGCAACACTGCAGACGCACTGGTGACGCAAAACCCCTAAACTGCGCTTCCTTTCCACGCTTACGGCCATTGCCATGCTGCTCGCCATCTACCCCGGCACCTTCGATCCGCTCACGCGCGGCCATGAAGACCTGGTGCGCCGCGCCAGCAAGTTGTGCGACAGGTTGTTGGTCGCCATCGCCGCCGGTCACCACAAGAACGCCATGTTCACCCTGGACGAACGGCTGGACATCGCCCGCGAGGTGCTCTCGCCCTATCCCAACGTTGAAGTCAGCGGCTTCACCGGACTGCTGCGCGATTTCGTCGTGGCGCGCGGCGCCCAGGTGGTGGTGCGCGGGCTGCGCGCGGTCAGCGACTTTGAGTACGAATTCCAGATGGCCGGCATGAACCGCCAGCTCATGCCCGACGTGGAAACCCTGTTCCTCACCCCTGCAGATCAGTACCAGTTCATTTCCGGGACGTTCGTGCGGGAAATCGCCATGCTCGGAGGCGACGTGAGCAAGTTTGTGGTTCCCTTGGTCATGGAGCGGCTGCAGGCCAAGGTGGCCCAGCGGCGCACCGCCCCGACCTGAAGATCATCATGGCCCTGTGGATCACCGACGACTGCATCAACTGCGATGTGTGCGAGCCCGAATGCCCGAATGAGGCAATTTTCATGGGCCCGGAAATTTATGAAATCAACCCCGACCGCTGCACCGAGTGCGTGGGACATTTCGACACGCCGCAATGCGTGCAGATCTGCCCGGTGAACTGCATTCCGGTGCGGCCTGACCGTGTGGAAAGCAAAGATCAGTTGATGGAAAAGTATCGTCAGCTGACCGCGGCGAAAGCGCCCGTTTCCTGAAAGTCCCGCCCCGCGTCAAGGTACGGCGTTGGTACGCGGCGGAATGACCACGCGGCGTTCCCGAGTTTGTTGAAGCCGGTGTTTGTTGCGCGCTGCGTGGGCTTTCTCAGCCGCCCTTTTCGCTTTTTTAGCCTCGCGCTGCTGCAAGGCCAGTTGGCGCTTTTGCTCGCGCTGGGCCGCAGCCGCTCTCCGCTGCTCTTGCGCCGCCTGCGCCGCGCGTTCCTGGTCGCCGACATCGAGCAGCGCATTCAGCCGCTGCTGCTGCACTTGGGCTTGTTCGCGTTGTTCGGGAGTACGGCCGTCTTGAGTGGGAACGGTCTGGCCCGATCCGCAAGGCTGGTGCGAATAGGTGTTTCCGCAACGCCAGACGGGTTCGGCGGAGTGCTCGGCGGTTTGGGCCCCGGCGGATACGGCGCCCAACGCCATCAACACACCCACGCCGAACCGCGCCAGATTGCGCATGGCTTCAGCCCTTCCCCGGCTGGGCCGAGGCGGCCGACTTGCCGCCGTCGCTGCGGTTGCTGCGATGAAGCTGCATCATCGCCGCTTCGAACTCGCCTTTGAGCAGTTGCGGCAGCACCGCCTGCGATTGCTCCATGGCCTGCTCGATCAGCTTCAGCTCGGATTGCGGCGGCTTACCCAGCACGAAGCCGATCACCGCGCCCCGGTCGCCCGGATGGCCGATGCCCAGACGCAGACGCCAGAAATTGGGCGTGCCCAGATGGGCGATGAGATCACGCAGACCGTTGTGTCCGGCGTGGCCGCCGCCCAGTTTGAGCTTGGCCTGGCCCGGCGGCAGATCGAGTTCGTCATGCGCCACCAGAATGTTCTCCGGCGCGATCTTGTAGAAGCGGGCGAACGCACCGACGGACTGGCCGGAGCGGTTCATATAGGTGCTGGGCTCTAGCAGCCAGAGCTCGCGGCCGCCCAGGCGCACACGCGCGACATCGCCGAAAAATCCGCGCTCGGGCTTGAGGCTGACGCCCGCGGCGGTGGCGATCTGATCGACCAGCCAGAAGCCGGCGTTGTGGCGGTCGAGGGCGTGTTCCGGTCCGGGATTACCCAGGCCGACGAGAAGCTGAATCATGCGAAATCCACAGGGAGGGAGATGCTCATTCTCCGCGCGGCTGACGCTGGAGCAGACCACTGAGCGCGGCCTGCGGCGTGAGTTTGCCGTCGAGCAAACGGCTCACCGCTTCGGTGATCGGCATGGATACGCGGTGCGCGCGGGCGAGTTGCAAGGCCGTCTGCGCGGTATGCACGCCCTCGGCCACATGGCCCAGCGTGGCCACGATATGGTCGAGCCGCTGCCCCTGCGCCAGCGCCAGGCCGACGCGACGGTTGCGCGACAGATCGCCGGTGGCGGTCAGCACCAGATCGCCCAGACCGCTCAGGCCCATGAAAGTATCGGTCTGCCCGCCCAGCGCCACGCCCAGGCGCGAGAGCTCGGCCAGCCCACGGGTGATGAGCGCCGCGCGCGCGTTGTGGCCCAGGCCCATGCCGTCACTCACCCCGGTGGCGATGGCCAGCACATTCTTCACAGCACCGCCCACCTCCACACCGACGACATCGGGCGTGGCGTAGATGCGCATTGCTCCGTGATGCAGAGCCGCCACGGCCGACTGGCGCAGCGCGGCGTCGGTGCTGGCCAGAGTGAGCGCCACGGGCAGACCGCGAGCGACCTCCAGCGCAAAACTCGGACCGGACAGCGCGCCCGTCGCCGGAGGCGCATCCATGCCAGCGAACACGGCGTCGATCACCGCATGCGGCAGCAGACCGCTGCCCTGCTCGAAGCCCTTGCACAGCCAGACCAGTTGCTGCACGCGCGCGCCCTGCGGCTTGTCGGCGTTGAAAATCCGCACCGCCTGCGCGGCGGCCCGCAGGCCGGAGACCGGCACCGCCAGCAGCAGCAGACCGTGGGGACCGGCCGCGTGGCGCAGCGCGGCGTCGAGGTCGGCCGAGACGGTCAAAGCCGGCGGCAAAGGCACATCCGGCAGATAGGCGGCGTTGACCCGCTCCGCCTGCAAGCGCTGCATCTGCGCCGCGTCGCGCCCCCAGAGCAAGACGGCCTGATGCGCCGCGATCTGACAGGCGATGCCCGTGCCCCAGGCACCGGCGCCGAGCACAGTCAGAGAGCGAGGCGGTTGCGACGACATCAGACGCAAAAACGATCAGAAAAGATCAGTTCAGGCGGTCGGGCGTGATGATGGAAGGCGCGTCATTGGCGGCCTGCTGTTGCGCCTGTTGCTGCTCGTACATGGCCTGGAAGTTGATTTCGGCCAGATGCACCGGCGGAAAGCCCGCGCGGGTGATGACGTCGGCCAGATTGGCGCGCAGATACGGATAAACGGTCTGCGGGCAGGCAATGCCCAGCAGCATGTCGGCATGTTCCTGTGGAATGTTGCGCAGCTCGAAAATACCGGCCTGCTTGCCTTCCACCAGAAACAGCACGCGATCCTGCATGCGGGCCGTGATGGTCGCCGCCACGGTGATTTCGAACAGCCCCTCGACCACGGGCTGCGCTTCCACGCTCATCTGCACATCCACATTGGGCTGCTGTTGCTCCAGCAGGATTTGCGGCGAATTGGGCTGCTCCAGCGACAGGTCTTTCAGATAGCAACGCTGCAGCATGAAAACCGGATCGGCCGACTGCGTGTTCTCGGGGGTGGCGCTCATCAAAAATTCTCCATGGAAAAAAGCCCGCAGGATGCGGGCGTCGATTGATTGCGGCTGATTCTAGGCCCGCCTCATGACAGGCCTGCCAGACCCACTGGCCAGCCGGGCTCTTGACTGAGCCGAGCGGGCTTCAGGCGGCGTCGCGCAGCAGGGGCATCAGCCCGCCCCGGGAGTCGAGGGCGTAGAGCTCGTCGCAACCGCCCACATGGATGTCGCCGATGAAGATCTGCGGCACGGTGCGCCTTCCGGTGGACGCCATCATGTGCTGGCGCTGACCCGGATCGAGATCGATACGGATTTCTTCAATGTCCACAACACCGCGTTTCTGCAACAGCGCCTTGGCGCGGATGCAATAGGGACAGACGGCAGAGGTGTACATGCGAACCTTGTTCATACGAGAGTCATCCTTTTTCAACCGGCAGCCCGGCTTCGCGCCAAGAGCGCATCCCGCCCGATACCGCCGCAGCGTTCACAAAACCCTGCTTGCGAAGCTGCGCCGCGGCACGCTTGGCACGCATGCCCGACGCGCACATGATCAGTACGGGCGTGTTTTTGTCTTTGGGGAGATCACTCAAGCGCTTGTCGAGCTGGCCCAGCGGAATGCTCTTGCTGCCCACGGCGTGACCGGCCTGAAATTCATTGGGCTCGCAGACGTCGATCATCACGCCCTTTTCGCGGTTGACCTTGAGCACGGCCTGAGCCGCACTGACGCCATCCGACCCGGACGCGCCGCCATAGGAACTCCACAGCAGCATGCCGCCGGAAGTCAGGGCAATGAGCACGAGCGCCCAGTTTTCGATGAGGAACTGCACTTGAGTTTTCTCCTTGAGATGATTGAATTCTAAAAAATCAAATCTGCTTGCGCTGATGTATGGTTTTGTTCCAGACGACACATGGCGGGCGCACGGCGTAGATTGCTGCAGTGCAGCGACATTTTGCAGGTGGACTACTATTGTCCCCGTCCCGCATTGTTTCACTCCTTCGCACTTCGAGACCTCCCATGTACAAACTCGTCATGCTGCGCCACGGTGAATCCACCTGGAATCAGCAAAACCGCTTTACCGGCTGGACCGATGTCGATCTGACCGAGCAAGGCATCCGCGAAGCCCGCGCCGCCGGACGGCTGCTCAAGGAACTGGGTTTCGGTTTCGACCTGACCTATACCTCGGTGCTCAAGCGCGCCGTGCGCACCCTGTGGCTGTCGCTCGACGAACTCGACGCCATGTGGCTGCCCGTCGTGCACACTTGGCGGCTCAACGAGCGCCACTACGGCGCGCTACAAGGTTTGAACAAGGCGGAAACCGCCGCCAAATACGGCGACGAACAGGTGCATATCTGGCGTCGCAGCTACGACACTCCGCCCCCGCCGCTCGACGAAACCCACCGCGTGGAACTGGCCGCCGATCCGCGCTATGCCCGCCTCAAACCCGAAGAGCTGCCGCTGACCGAGTGCCTGAAAGACACCATCGCACGGGTTCTGCCGTTCTGGCACGAGTCGCTGGCGCCGGCCATCAAGGCGGGCAAGCGCACGCTGGTGGTGTCACACGGCAACTCCATGCGCGCCATCATGAAGTACCTGGAAAACATCTCGGACGAAGACATCACGGGGCTGAACATCCCCAACGGCATTCCGCTGGTGTACGAGCTCGACGCCGATCTCAAGCCGCTGCAGCGCTATTACCTCAACGCGGCGGGCGGCAAGGTCTGATTTCCGGCCCTCGTGCTTCGTGTCTAACAGGGCCTGTTGAGGCTATTCCGCAGACGCCCTGCGGGAAGTGCGGTGCTCGCGCCACAAAAATGGCGCAACCCCTATACTGCCCGCTCTTTTAGCAGACACTCCGTTTGACCCACCATGGCCAGTAAATTTCGAGTCGCAGCCTGGGTTGTCGTTGGCGCCTTCACTGGCATCATGGCGACCCTGCAAGTCCAGGCCTTAGCGCGCAACACCGTTTCGCCGCTTCCGCTGGAAGAACTGCAGCAGTTCGCTGCCGTGTACGGGCTGATCAAGGCCGACTTCTT
>NZ_JBYCKI010000178.1:0-13251 GCF_057473305.1 Thiomonas sp. TH-17 | reverse complement strand
TTGCGCAGCCAGTTCGATGACGGATTCGACCGTAGCCTCGCGGCGTTCTTCGGCAGGTAGATGCGTGGGACGAGTATTCAATTTGAGCGCAGAGTTATAGTAAGTAAGTGAATACTAACATCGCGCATCGCAGAAAAGCACACGCAGGTCGAAGCGGATGACGCCCGGTGTGCTTGGTCGGGGAAGGCGACGCGGGTCAGACGCGGCCGGTCTCTTTCGGGCTGTTGATGATGGCGTCAAACTCCGCTTGCGAGATGTACTGCGGCGTGTAGCTCACGCCTGCCGCTGTCAACTTCGAGACGAAGGAGCGCAGATGATTGCGCGATCCCTTCAGCAGATTCATGTAAACCAGCTTGACGTCTGGGTTGTCGGTCTGCGCGATGCGCTCGTTGAGGTCTTTGATGTCCAGATCCTCGATGGCGGCGCCGACCTGCAGCGCCGCACTCAGCGAGGTCTGCCCCTGGCTCATCAAGGCGTTGAACATTGTTTGCAGCTCGGGATCGACGAACACCCCCGTGCCGGTATGCGAGGCGGGGTCGGGCAATTTATAACGGGCGATCAGAGTGGCCACCGCGTCCATGTGCTGCTGCTCGCTGGCCGCGATGTTGTTGAAAATGGGCTGCCCCCACTGGGTGTAGAGCAGTTGATAGACATCGCGCGCGAGTTTTTCTTCTTCACGCATGAACACGATGCTGGCGGCTTCAGTGTTGTCGAGCGTGCGGGTGCTGTCGCCGCCGCTGCGGCCATTGCCAGCAAAGGCCGCAGTGACCATCAGCGCGCCGCCCAGGACGAGCATGGCTTTGGAAAAATAGGTGGAGGTTTTCATCGGTTCGAAGTCTCTGGTGTATGGCGATCAAATGGGTGGCGGCCAAATGGGTGGCGATCAAATCGCGCCGGTTTCGGTCGGGCTGTTGACGATGGCGTCAAACTCGGTCTGCGTGATGTACTGCGGCGTGTAGGTGACGCCTTGCTTGGTCAGTTGCGAGATGAAAGCGCGCATGTGGTTGCGCGAGCCTCTCATCAACTCGCCGAAAACCAGCGCAATATCGGCGTTGTCGGTGGCTGCGATGCGCTCTTCCAAATCCTTGATGTCCAGGTCTTCAATGGTGGCGCCTACGGTAAGGGCGCCAATCAGCGAAGTCTGGCCCTGAGCCATCAGGGTGTTGAACAATTGTTGCAGTTCCGGATCGGAGAACACCCCGGTCGCGGCATTGGCTGCGGGGTCGGGCAGGTTGTAGCGCGCCAGCAGCAGGGCTACGGCGTCCATGTGCTGCTGCTCGCTGGCCGCAATATTGTTGAACACCTTCTGTCCCCACTGGGTGTAGAGCAGTTGATAGACATCGCGCGCGAGTTTTTCTTCTTCGCGCATGAACACCAGTGCACTGGCTTCGGTGGTTGAAAGATCAGATGGGGGCAGGGTGTCGAGCTGCGTGCTGAGCGCGGCGATGGCCGTGGCGGATGTCGCGTCGGTGCTCGCTGGCGTTGCTGCGACGGTGGCATCACCGCCGCCGCAGCCGGAGAGAGCCAGCACCGCAGCGCCGAGGGTGGTGTTGAGAAAAGTTCGGCGTTGCATGTTTGGGTTCTCCGAGGGTCAGTTCGTCGTGGTGACGGGGGCGGCAGGGGCCGGTTGCAGGGACGGGTCCTGGATGCGCTGCTGGTCACGCTGCTGCAGCTTCTGGCCCTGACCAGCGCCCTGCGCCGTGCCGCCGTTCTGGTTCATGTTGCGATGCTGGTACTGGTGTTGTTGCATCTGGCCGGTTCCGGCGCCCGCTGCGGCTCCGGCGCCCATGCCCCCGCCTCCCATACCGCCACCCATGCCGCCTCCCATGCCTGCGGCAAAAACGGAACCTGCAGCCCCCATGGCCACGGCAGCGGCCAGAACACGAAGAGAAGTGCGTTGTTTCATGATGAACTCCTTGAAGTTGAAAAACGTGAATCAGCGTCGACCACGCCCACTGCCTTGTCCGCCCGCATGAGCCCCGCCACCGGCTCCGGCGCCGCCACCCGCAGCAGCGCCAGCCGCTGCGGGTCTTGCGGCAGAGCCGACGGCCAGCCCGGCCATGGCCGCCGCACGCTCCATACGACGCTCATAGCCCGTGCCGAAAGGTGCCTCGTGTCCACGCGGTGCTTGCAGGGCCGACAAACCCGTTTGTGAACCGGCAACCGGGTTGTGCAGCGGGCTGTGCAGCGATTTGCCCGCCTGGGCCGCAGCACCGGCTTCGGCCTGCCGGGCTTGGTCAGCTGCAACCTCGCGTGTGGCATCGAACAGGGCTCCTGCGCTCAAAGGCTTCTGCTGCGCCTGAGCCGCACCCAAACCCGCGAGGCTCAGACCGAGACAGACGGTCAGGCGGAGGCAAGAATGAGCGAAAGCGTGCATGGCGGTATGGACAAGGCAGTGGTTGTGGTCGATGGGTGACATGTTTCGATGGCGAGGTTGCGTCTGGATGTCCTGCATGAGGCGTTGTATTCCCCTGCGTATCACTTTGTTTCATTCCATGTCGGCAGACGCCGCGCGTCCCTGGGACGTCCTAGACTTCGGGCCATGAATTCACCCGCTCCCAGTCAGCGCATTCTGGTGGTCGATGACGACCCGGAATTGCGCGCCATGCTGCGTGATTACCTCACGGGCAATGGCTTTGTGGTCGATCTGGCTGCGCACGGCGACGCCATGCGCGCCTGTCTGGCGCAGCAAATGCCGCACGCCGTCATCCTCGATTTGATGCTGCCCGGAGAGGACGGGCTGACGCTGGCGCGTGAATTGCGGCGCAGCAGCGATCTGCCCATCCTCATGCTTTCGGCGCGCGGCGAAGAGATTGACCGGGTGATCGGGCTGGAGGTCGGAGCCGATGACTATCTGCCCAAACCTTTCAGCCCCCGCGAGCTGCTGGCCCGTCTGCGCGCCTTGTTGCGCCGGGCGCAGCCGATCTCTGTGGGGGAGTTGCCGCCTGCGTCCAAACCGGCGGATGAGGGAGTGCGGTTCGGCCCCTTCATGCTCGATGGCGCGGCGTTTCGCCTGCTGCGTGACGGGCAGGATGTGGGATTGAGCGTTGCCGAGTTCACCTTGTTGCAGGCCATGGCCGCGCATCCCAACCGCGTGCTCAGCCGCGATCAACTCATCGACTGGCTCAAAGGCTATGAGCGCGACGCCTTTGATCGCAGTATCGACGTGCGCGTCGCCCGCCTGCGTCGCAAGATTGAAGACGATCCGGCCCACCCCGTTTACGTTCGCACCATTCGGGGGCAGGGTTACCTGTTCAATCCCTCAGGCGCGGGCGCCTGACCCGGCTTCAGACGACCCGACCACCGTTCATGCAGCCCACTGCAAGTCTGAGCGAAGCCGGACAGCACAGGCACACGCTGCGGCAGCAGACCTTGCGGGCCATGCTGGTGCTGGTGTTGATCCTGGAGCTGGCTTTTGCCGGGGTCGCGCTCCTGTTCGTGCTCAAACCCATGGCGCAGCGCTCGGCGCACGATCTCGCCGGCCTCATGGTGCTCTCCGCGCAAACCTGGGCAGAGCTGCCCCCGCAAACCCGCCCGGCGTTTCAACAGGAGTTGCACAACCGCTACCGCCTCAGCCTGCTACCCGGCATGCAGCCTCCTGCCGACGACGGCATGACGCACGGGCTTTACATCGGCTACGTCGAACAGTCTCTGCAGCAACGCATCGGGCATGCGGTGTATTTCCGTCGGCAGACCGACGCGCAGGGCCACGTCTGGCTGTGGACCAGCATTCCCGCAGGCGGGCGCGACATCGGCGTGGGGTTCGACAACAGTCGCATCCAGACGCAACCCGTCCGAGCCCTGTTGATCGGCCTCGCCCTGACCTTGCCGCTGTCGTTTCTGCTGGCCTTGTGGTGGGCGCGGCGCATTACACGGCCATTGGTATCCATGGAGCAGGCCGCCGCCGGGCTGGCGCGCGGCGATACCCCGCAGCGTTTGTCGCAGTCGGGGCCGCGTGAAATCGCCAATCTTGCGACGCATTTCAATCAGATGGCCGAGCGTATCGACGCTTTGCTGCAGGCGCGCACGACCTTGCTTGTGGGTGTGTCGCACGATCTGCGCTCGCCCCTGGCGCGCATCCGTCTGGCGCTGGAATTGCAACGCATGGCGCCGACTCCCGAACGGCTCGACCAGATCGAGCGCGATGTTTTGGCGATGGACCGGCTGATCGGCGAGGTGCTTCAACTCGCGCGCGGCCTGCAAGCGCAAGCTGCAGAAGATCTCGTCTTGAAGCCCTGGTTATATGAGCGACTGCAGACGCACGATGAATGGGCGACGTCACGCGGCGCAACCCTCAGCGTGCAATGCCCGGACGATCTGCGCGCGTGGGTGGATGCCGCCGCATTGCAGCGCGTGGTCGACAATTTTCTGATCAACGCGGTGCACTACGCTGCAGGCCCCATCACCTTGCAGGCGGGGCCAGGCAGTTCACCCGGCCGGGTGCGTATCGCCGTGCTTGACCGCGGCCCCGGCATTCCCGCCGATCAGCTCGACGCGATGTTTGCGCCCTTCACCCGGCTCGATTCCGCCCGCACACCGGGGCAAGGCTCCGGCCTGGGCTTGGCCATTGCAAGGCAATTGGCGCAGCAGCACGGCTGGGAAGTTGGACTGCAGCAGCGTGACGGCGGGGGGCTGATCGCCTGGGCGGAGGCGCCGGTGTCTCCCATCCCTTCAGTCTGAAGGGGGCGTGGCGGTGCGTTTGCGACGCCGAACCCGCCACAGCGTCCAGATGACCAGCGCGATCGCAATACCGCCGTAGATGTAGAGCAGAAGATCGACATGGGCGGCGAACCAGTTGGAGTTCATGAAGTAGGTTTCCTGTCGCGGCAAGGGTGAGTCAGGGCATTCACCCTATCATGCCGTTCATCGACGCAGCTATTTTCCGATCTCCGTAGTCTCCACTTCCATGTCTTTGCGTGCGCTCAATCTGCCGACGCTGCTCACCTGGGCGCGCGTGGCGGCCATTCCGCTGGTCGTCGGAGTGTATTTTCTGCCAACCGACTGGATGACGCTGCCCGAGCGTAACCTCACCGCGACCATTCTGTTCATTCTCAGCGCCATCACCGACTGGCTCGACGGCTATCTGGCGCGCAAATGGAACCAGACCTCGGCATTCGGCGCCTTTCTCGACCCGGTGGCCGACAAGCTGATGGTCTCTGCGGCCCTGCTCATTCTGCTGCAGCTCGGGCGCGTCGATGCCCTGGTGACGCTCATCATCATCGGCCGTGAAATCGCCATCTCCGCGCTGCGCGAGTGGATGGCGCAGATTGGTCAGTCGCGTCGGGTGGCGGTGAGCTATGTCGGCAAGGTCAAGACGGCGGTGCAGATGGTGGCCATACCCTTTCTGCTGTATGGCGGAACTCTGTTCGGCGCGGTGGATACGGTGCTGATCGGCCAGTGGCTGATCTGGGCGGCGGCGGTGCTCACGCTCTGGTCCATGCAGTATTACTTCCGCATTGCTCTGGCGGGGATGAAATTGACGTGAGCGCCTCACCCGTTGGCACGCCTGCCGTGCTGCGTCGTGTCATGCCCTGGGTGTTCGTGCTGATCTGGAGCACCGGCTTCATCGTCGCCCGCTATGGCATGCCCTACGCCCCGCCGCTGAAATTTCTCAGCCTGCGCTATGCCTTTTCGCTTTTGGTGCTGTTGCCGCTGGCCGCATGGCTGCGCACGACGTGGCCGCGCGGCGGCAGACAATGGCTGCATCTCGCCGTAGTGGGCGCCTTGTTGCAGGCGGGCTATCTGGGCGGGGTATGGGCGGCGGTCAAGCAGGGCATTCCGGCCGGCACGGTGGCGTTGATCGTGGGCCTGCAGCCGTTGCTCACGGCGGTGCTGGTCTCGGCCGGAGGCCAGCGCATTCATGCTCGCCAATGGCTGGGTCTGCTGCTGGGCTTTGGCGGATTGGCGCTGGTAGTCCTGCATAAGCTCGACGGCGGAGAACTGAGCGCCCACAACCTGCTGCTGTCACTGCTCGCACTGTGCAGCATCACTGCCGGAACGCTGTGGCAAAAGCGCTTTGTTCGTCCGACCTCGGTCTGGGGCGCATTGAGCATTCAACTTCTGGCGGCCATGATCATCAGTGCGCCGTTTGCCCTGCTGGAGACGGAGCCTGTGGTGTGGAACGGGCAGCTCATCGGGGCCCTGGCCTGGTCGGTGCTGGCGCTGACGGTCGGGGCAGGGGCCTTGCTCTATCTGCTCATTCAGCGCGGCGCGGCGGTGCAGGTGACCAGTCTGATCTACTGGGTGCCGCCCGTCACCGCCTTGATGGGCTGGGCCTTGTTCCACGAAACGCTCGGCCCGACGACCTGGGTGGGCATGGCGCTGGTGGCGGCCGGTGTCATCGCCGTGACCCGTAGGCCGACGACGGTGTTGATTCAGCGTTGAACCAACTTTCAGGAGTTCCCATGAATGCAAGCCCATCGGCTTCGCCTCTGCGCATCGCCGTTCTGGCCGGTGACGGCATCGGGCAAGAGGTTGTGCCCGAAGGCCTGCGGGTGCTCGACGCGGCGGCCCGCCGTTTTGGCATCGCCCTGCAACTCGATCATTTCGACTTCGCCTCATGCGACTATTACCAGCGCCACGGCGCGATGCTGCCCGCGAACTGGAAGGAGCAGATCGGCGGCCATGACGCGATTTTGTTTGGCGCCGTCGGCTGGCCGCAGACCGTGCCCGATCACGTCTCGCTGTGGGGATCGTTGCTGCAATTCCGGCGTGAGTTCGATCAGTACGTCAATCTGCGTCCGGCAAAGTTGATGCCCGGCGTGCATGCGCCGCTGATCAAGCGAGACGGCAGCGCCTACGCGCCGGGCGAGATCGACATGCTGATCGTGCGCGAAAACACCGAGGGCGAATACTCCAGCATCGGCGGGCGCATGTTCGCCGGCACCGAGCGCGAAGTGGTCATCCAGGAAACCGTGATGAGCCGCATCGGCGTGGACCGCGTGCTGCGCTACGCCTTCGAGCTGGCAAGCAGCCGCCCGCGCAAACACCTCACCTCCGCCACCAAATCCAACGGCATTTCCATCACCATGCCCTACTGGGACGAGCGGGTGCAGGCGATGTCTGTCGACTATCCCGATGTGATGCGCGATCAGTTTCACATCGACATACTCACCGCGCATTTCGTGCAACGCCCTCACACGTTTGATGTGGTGGTGGCCAGCAATCTGTTCGGCGACATCCTCTCCGATCTCGGGCCCGCGTGCTGCGGCACCATCGGCATTGCGCCCTCGGCCAACCTCAATCCGGAGCGGCGTTTTCCCTCATTGTTCGAGCCGGTGCATGGCTCCGCCCCAGACATCGCTGGAAAAGGCATTGCCAATCCCATCGCCCAAATCTGGAGCGCGGCGCTGTTGCTTGATTTCCTGGGGCACCGCGATGCGCACGACGCCATATTGCACGCCATAGAAGTCGTGCTGGCCCCCCAGAGCGGCGCACCGCGCACTCCCGATCTTGGCGGAACCGCAACCACGGCCGATCTGGGCCGGGCGGTGGCTGAATGCATTTGACTCATGGCTAGAATACGCGGTCTTGCGCAGGCAACACGACCGATGACACGCCGCATTGACACGAGCGAATGCCCCCGGCTCTAATCGCTTGATGACCGCCGCGTCCGTGCAGGGCGCAGTTTTTTGGCGCAGGGCGGGGCTTTGCGCTTTATCCAGACCGATCCAGACTGAAGAGGGACACAAGTGAACAAGGCAGAACTGATTGAACACATGGCCAAGAACGCCGATCTCAACAAAGCTCAAGCAGGCCGCGCGCTTGACGCTCTGGTCGATGCCGTGCGCCGCACCTTGAAAAAGGGCGACAGCGTGTCGCTGATCGGCTTCGGCACCTTCGCCGTGACCAAGCGCGCTGCGCGCACAGGCCGTAATCCCCGCACCGGCGCCGCCATCAAGATCAAGGCCGCCAAGATTCCTAAGTTCCGCCCGGGCAAGGGTCTCAAAGACGCCATCAAGTAACTCGCATCAAGTAACTCGTTCAGGTAGCAGCGCGGTGCGTTCCCAACGCGGCGGCTGCCACTCCAGGCGATAACCGGGTGCTTAGCTCAGTTGGTAGAGCGGCGCCCTTACAAGGCGTAGGTCGGGGGTTCGAACCCCTCAGCACCCACCAACGGTTATTGCATAGTCCGAATTCATTCTGATTGCGCGGTTGCCTCGTCGCACTTTCCAGCGGCCTTGAACGACCGCAAACAATGTGGGCAAGCTCCCGCATTGCACCCCTCTCCAAGCCAGCGCCACCATGCTCGAATCCATACGCAAACACAGCAAGCTGATGCAAATCGTGCTGTTCGTGTTGATCTTTCCGTCTTTCGTGCTGTTTGGAATTCAGGGCTACTCCAGCTTTGAGGGCAGTGCTGATGCGGCGGCGAAGGTGGGCGGCCAGACCATCAGCATGCAGCAGCTCGACGCCGCCAACCGCGACGAGATCGCGCGCCTGCAAAGCATGCTCGGCAGCGCGGTGGACATCAAGCAGCTTGACACGCCCGAGCAGAAGCTGCGCACTCTCGATGGCATGATTCGCCAGACCTTGCTGCAACTCGAAGCCCGGCGTGAACATCTCGAAGTGACCGACGCCCAGGTGCAACAGGCCATTCTGCAGATTCCGCAAATTGCCGCGTTGCGCAAGCCCGATGGCAGTTTCGATGTGCAGGCCTATCGCAGCCTGATCGCCGCACAGGGGATGAATACCTCGCAATTCGAAGCGCAGGTGCGCGAGCAGCTCATCCTGCAACAGGTGCTCGGTGGCCTGGCCGGATCGGTGATCGACAGCCAGGCCCTGGCCACAGCCGCCGCCAAAGCTGCTGCGCAACAGCGCGAAGTGCGTCTGGCCCTGTTCAAGCCGGCAGACTACACGGCACAGGTGCAAGTGAGCCCGCAAGAGGTCGAGACCTTCTACAAGAACAACACATCCCGGTTCCAGAAACCCGAGTCGGCCGACATTCAGTACGTTGTTCTGAGTGCCGCTGAAATGGCCGCTGGCATCAAGATCTCCGCCGAGCAGGTCAAGTCGTTTTACGACGCCAATCTGTCCAAGTTTTCGACACCCGCCGAACGCCGCGCCAGCCACATCCTGATCGCGGTTCCTACCGATGCCACAGCGGCGCAACAAGAACAAGCCAAGGCCCGCGCCGAGGCCATCGCCAAGCAGGTGAAGGCCAACCCCGCTGAATTTGCCGCGCTGGCGCGCAAGGATTCGCAAGATCCGGGCTCGGCCGAGAAGGGCGGCGATCTGGGCTATTTCACTGCCGATGCGATGGTCAAGCCCTTTGCCGATACGGTGTTCGGCATGCAGAAAATCGGCGAAATCGTCGGGCCGATCAAGACCCAGTTCGGCTATCACATCATCGAGCTCACCGGTATCAAGCCGGGCGTCCAGCAGCCCTTCGATGCCGTCAAGGCCAGCATCGAAAAACAGCTGCAGCAGGAAGCTGCGCAGAAGCAGATGTCGGCCGACGTGGAAACCTTCACCAATGCGGTGTTCGAGCATCCGGACAGCTTTCAGACCGTCGAAGACAAGCTGCATCTGAAGGTGCAATCCGCCAGTAACGTCATCCGCACGCCGCAGCCCGCAGCGCCAGATGCGGTCAGTCCGCTGTCGAGCAAAGCGTTCCTCGATGCGCTGTTTGCCGAAAACAGTCTGCGCAACAAACACAATCTGCAGGCCATCCAGATTGCTCCCAACGTCTGGGCTTCCGCCCGTGTGCTTTCGTACAGCCCGGCGCAGACCCTGCCTTTGGCGCAAGTGCAGCCCCAGGCGCGGCAGATGTTGGTCGATCAGAAGGCGGTCGAACTTGCTCGCAAAGCGGGCGAGCAGGCGCTGAAATCGCCCGCCACGATCACTTTCGGCGCGCCGCAGAACGTCAACCTGACCCAGCCAACCCCCGGTGTTTCGCCGCTTATCGTTTCAAAGGCATTCGGGCTGAGCGCCAGCAAGTTGCCCGCCACCGCCGGTGTTGATCTCGGCGCGCAAGGCTATGCCGTGCTGCAGCTCGACAAGGTGATCGAAGGCCAAGCGCCCGCACAACTGATCAGCGCAGCCGCCAACGCCGAGCAACAAGCGCTCACCCAGGGTGTGATGAACGCCTACATCGAAGCCTTGAAGAAGCGTTTTGGTGTGGAAATTCTCTACAAACCCAAGGCGGAACCCGCAGCCGCCGGCTGATTGCCGTGACTGCAGGCCTTCGAAAAGGCCAAGACTTTCGTATAGAATGTTCGTTTCTCTGCGGTGGCTGTAGCTCAGTTGGTAGAGTCCAGGATTGTGATTCCTGTCGTCGTGGGTTCGAGTCCCATCAGCCACCCCACAGCATCAAATACAAAGCCCAACCCCTTCGGTTGGGCTTTGTGCTTTTTGGCTCACGCCAGCAGCGCTGCGGTTTGTAGGGCCATGACGCCTTCTTCGTCGGTGGGCAGGGCGAAGGCGGGGATGGGGCTGTCGCCGTGGGTGATGCAGGTCTGGCCTGCCGCGTTGGACAAGGGGTCGAGGCGCAGGCCCAGCCATGAAAGGGCGTTGCAGACTTCTTGCCGCACGCGGGCGCTGTGGGTGCCGATGCCACCGGTGAAAACCAGGGCGTCGAGGCCGCCGATGTCTGCGGCGAGTGCGCCGATGTGATGGGCCACGCTGGCGGTGAACAGGGCGATGGCTTCCTGCGCGACTACATCGGGGCTGGCTTCGAGAGTGCGCATGTCGCCACTCAGGCCAGAAACGCCTTTGAGTCCGCTGTCGTGGTAGAGCATGGCGGTGATTCTCTGCGGGTCAAGGTGCTCTTCGGTGATCCAGTGCAGCACCAGGCCGGGGTCGAGGGCGCCGCAGCGGGTGGACATGACCAGGCCGTCGAGTGCGGTGAACCCCATGGTTGTGCTCACGCTGCGCAGACCCCGCAGACCGCACAGGCTGGAGCCGCCGCCCAGATGCGCCACGATGACGGCGCCTTGCGCGCGCTCGCCCAGCAGCGGCGGCAGCTTGTGGGCGATGGCGTCATACGACAGACCATGAAATCCGTAGCGTTTGAAGCCTTTGTCGTGCCAGTCGCGCGGGATGGCGTAGCGGCGGGCGAGATCGGTCTGCGTGGCGTGAAACGCGGTGTCGAAGCAGGCGATTTGTGGCACATCGGGCAGGCGGGCGGTGGCGGCGTCCACCCCGGCGAGCCCTGGCCCTTGATGCAGCGGTGCGAGGCTGCGCAGGGCGTCGAGTGCGGCGCGCACGGGCGGTGTGATGCGCTGGGCCGATGTGAAGGTGGTGCCGCCGTGCACGATGCGGTGGGCGACGGCGGCGATGGGGCCGCAGCCCGACGGGGTGATGAGGGTGTCGAGCAGGGTGTCCACCTCGGCGGCAATGTCGCCGCGCGGATCGCCTGAAGCGGTGCGGTGGGTCTGGCCTTGCACGTCGGTCCAGCGCAGGGTGGCCTGGCCGTCGTGGCTGTCGATCTCGCCGCTGAGTAGGGTGGACGCTGGCAGGTGCGGGCCGCGGCAGTCGTCGAGTTTGAACAGGGCGAATTTCAGGCTGGCTGAGCCAGTGTTGAGGCAGAGCAGGGTGGGCGTGGGCATGGCGGGCTCTCGTTATGCGTGAACGGTTGCGTCGGCGCCATCGATCAGGCCCGTGGTCTTGAGCAGGGCCTGACGTTGCAGCACGGCCAGGGCGCAGGAGGCGAGCCGGGCTTCCACGCCATCGGCCCGGCTGGTGAGGATGATGGGCACGCGGGTGCCGATGACCAGCCCGGCGATGGTCGCTCCGCCGAGGTATTCGAGCTGCTTGGCCAGCATATTGCCCGACTCCAGATCGGGCGTGAGCAGGATGTCGGCCAGACCCGCAACCGGCGAGTGGATGCCCTTGGTCTTGGCGGCGGCCAGCGACAGCGCGTTGTCGAAGGCCAGCGGCCCGTCGAGAATGGCGCCAGTAATCTGCCCGCGGTCGGCCATTTTGCACAGCGCGGCGGCGTGCAGCGTGGCGGCCATATTGGCATTGACGGTCTCCACCGCGGCGAGGATGGCCATGCGCGGCGTTTCGACGCCCAGCGCCTGCGCCAGTTCGATGGCGTTTTGCGCGATGTCGCGCTTGGTGTCGAGGTCCGGGGCGATGTTGATGGCCGCGTCGGTGATGAACAGCAGCCGGTCAGCCGCCGGGGCGTCGATGACGAACACATGGCTGGCGCGGCGGCCGGTGCGCAGGCCGGTCTGGGCGTCGAAGGCGGCGTGCATCAACTCGTCGGTGTGCAGTGCGCCTTTCATCAGCGCGCCGACCTTGCCGCTACGCGCCAGTTCGACCGCCAGCGCGGCAGCGGCGTGGCTGTGCTCGGTGGACATGAGTTGCCAGGGCGAGAGGTCAATGCCCGCGGCCTCTGACGCCGCGCGGATGCGGGCTTCCGGGCCGATCCACACGGGTTCGATCAACCCAGCCTGGGCGGCGTCGATCGCGCCCTGGATGGAGACTGCGTTCACCGGATGCACCACGGCCACGCGCATGGGTTTGAGACCCTTGCAGCCCTCGCGTGCTTTGCTCACCAGCGCGAGCAGACGCTGGCCCGGATCGACCAGATGCAGTTGCGGCAGATGGGTGCGCGGGCGGCAGATTTTTTGCGTGGGCGCCTGCACCAGCGCCTGTCCGGAGGCGATAGTTTCGCCGCGCTGGTTGACCACTTGGCAGTCGAAGCGGATGTGGTGGCGCTCGGACATTTTTTCGCGCGCCGTCACCGAGGCGGTCACGGTGTCGCCCAGCATCACCGGGTGGTCAAACGACAGCGACTGATCGACGTAAACCGTGCCGGGCCCCGGCAGTTCGGTGCCGAGCAGGTTGGACAGCAGCATGCCGCTCCACATGCCGTGCGCCACGACCTCGTGAAACGGCGTGCTGCGGGCAAATTCCTCATCGACGTGCGAGGGGTTGGCGTCGCCCGACATCACGGCAAAGGTGGAAATGTCGGCCTGGGTGAGGGTGCGCTGCAGGGTGGCGGAGTCGCCCAGGGAGATTTCGTCGAAGGTGCGGTTGCAGATCGTGTCGGTCATGAGAAGAGTCTCGTGAAGAAGGTCTTGCGAAGAGGGTTCAGCGCTGCAGCACATACTCGCCGGGCGCTTCCGCCAGCGGGGGATAGTCCACACTGCCGCAGGCGGGCGGCGCGACCTGTTGCGCGCTGCCTTTGGCGACCAGCCATTGCTCCCAGCGCGGCCACCAGGAGCCTTCTTCGGCCTGCGCCAGTTGCACCCAGTGCGCCGGGTCGGTGTAGGGGCGGCCGCCGGGGTGCAGCGCCCAGCG
>NZ_JBYCKI010000177.1:0-2317 GCF_057473305.1 Thiomonas sp. TH-17 | reverse complement strand
GGGGGCAACAATCCCCGCCGCCGGGCCGCCCCAAGGCGGGGGCAGCCCCCTTGGGGGGCAGCGAGCGCGCAGCGGGAGCGTGGGGGCAACAATCCCCACCTACTGACGAAGCCGGCGCGATGGAGCGCCAGGGCGCGCACCCGCTGCTGGTCACCGGCGCGGCGTGGAATTTCAAGATCACCTATTCCCCCGACCTCGAACTCGCGCAGGCCTTGCTCGCCGCGCGCGCAGGAGTATCGACATGACGCAAATCCGCATCGGCGAGGGCTACGACGTCCACGCCCTCGTTCCCGGCCGCAAGCTCATCATCGGCGGCGTGACGATTCCTTATCACCTCGGCCTGCTCGGCCATTCCGACGCCGACGTGCTGCTGCACGCCATCACCGATGCCCTGCTGGGCGCGGCTGGGCTGGGCGACATCGGCCAGCACTTCCCCGATACCGACGTGCGCTTCAAGGGCGCCGATTCGGGCGAACTGTTGCAGCAGGCGCGGCAAAGCGTGCTGGCGCAGGGCTGGACGATCAGCAATGTGGATTGCACCGTGATCGCGCAGGCGCCCAAGCTGGCGCCCCATCGCGACGCCATCCGCGAGCGCATCGCCGCGCTGCTTGAGCTCGATGTCGCGCAGGTCAACGTCAAGGGCAAAACCACCGAGCGGCTCGGTTTTGTCGGCCGCGGCGAGGGCATTGCGGCCAGTGCGGTCTGCCTGTTGCTGCGAAACTGAAACCAGGAGCGACCATGACTTGGGGACGTTTTCTACGCATTTTTGTTTTTTTATTCGGGCTGTCCGTCGTCACTCCGCTGTGGGCCGCGCAGCCCGAGGTCAATACCGGCCTGCCGCTCGTGCGGCTGCAGATCGGCGGCCACACCCTCACCGCCGAAGTGGCTTCTACCCCCGAGCAGCAGCAGACCGGGCTGATGAACCGCCGCAGCCTGTCCGCGAATCGCGGCATGGTGTTTGTGTTTGCCGAGTCTCAGCCGGTTTGCATGTGGATGAAAAACACGCTCATTCCCCTGTCGGTTGCCTTCATCAAAACGGACGGCCGCGTTGTCAACATCGCCGACATGCAGCCGCAGACCGAAGACGTGCACTGCGGCCAGACCGATGTGCGCTATGCGCTGGAAACACCGCTGCACTGGTTTGCGCAGCACGGCATCCGGCCGGGTGCTCGCGTGCTGGGGCTGCCCGCACCAAGCCGCTGACGCGATACAAGCGGTGACAACTGCGTGCGGCGCAGTTGTCACCGGGCAGGCAAGACTTTCGTTGATTCGACACGGCCGCCATTCTTATCGTCGAATTTCAAAGGAAGTCCATCATGCACTCTTTTCTGCGTCCCGCGATACGCGGGCTACTGTTTTCCAGCGTCTTGCTTGCTGCGCCGCTGGCCATGGCCGAAACACCCTGGCAGGCCGCCCATCCGGCGCGTGCTGAAGTGCTCCAACGCGCCAATCATCTCGATCACCGCATTGCCTATGCAAGGTGGACCGGCTCCCTCGCGCCCTGGCGGGCCGCCGCGCTGCAACACCAGGTGGCGCAGGTGCGCTGGCGGCAGGACGCGCTGGCGCGACGTCAGGGCGGCGCGCTGGTGCGTTCCCAGTATTGGGCGCTGAACCGTCAGGAAGACGCCATCAGCCGGGAGATCGCGCCATGACGCGCGCCATGAAAGCCTTGGTGCAGGCCGCACGCTCGCGCCGCCTGCAACTGGTTTCAGCGGCGGTCGCAGGGAGTCTGCTGCTCGGCGGGTGTTATGTGGCGCCTCTTGCCCCGGCGCGGGTTTCCGGTGCGGTGATCGTGCGGCCGGAGGGCGGCGGCTGCTGGCATCACGGCTGGCGCGGCCCCTACGGCGCCTGGCATCCCGGTCATTGGGGCGTGTGCGGCTGAACGGAGCGTCGATCATGGAACATCGTTTGCACGCTGCCGGGCGGCTGTCGCGCCGCCGCTTCATCGGGGGGCTTGGCGCTGCGGGGCTGGGCTTGTGGGGTTTGGCGCCGGCTGCTCTGTCGCAAACTTTGCAGACCGCAGGCGAGGCCGGCCTCGCCGGGCTGGACGCCGCTGCGCAGGCCTATCCGGTGACCTTTCTCGACCGGGTGAGCTGGGGCGCCAGCGCGGAACAACTGCAGGCGCTATCCCGCCTGGGTGCCACGGCCTATCTGGACCTGCAACTGCGCGTTCAGCCCGATGCAGCGCTGCCGTCCGATCTGGCGGCGCAGCTTGCCGCCTTGCCGGTGAACCAGCCGCTCGAAGCGCTCATTCCGCCGATCGTGCATGAAGAACGCGCTCTGCGCCAGGCCCGCAAGAATGACCCGCAGGCCGCTG
>NZ_JBYCKI010000176.1:0-33784 GCF_057473305.1 Thiomonas sp. TH-17 | reverse complement strand
TACCGCGGCCAGCCAGCTTCAGTTGCCCAAGGCGCCGGGACAGTGCGGGCTGTTTTTCAGCAATTGACGGACGCTTCCATCGTGACGAAAAAGGTCTTTATCAAAACGTTCGGCTGCCAGATGAACGAGTACGACTCGGCCAAGATGGCCGACGTGCTCAGCGCGGCTGAGGGTTATGAAACCGCGGCAACGCCGCAGGAAGCCGATCTCATTTTGCTCAACACCTGCTCCATCCGCGAAAAGGCGCAGGAAAAAGTGTTCAGCGATCTGGGGCGCCTGCGCGAGCTCAAAGCCGACAAGCCGAATCTGCTGATCGGCGTGGGCGGCTGTGTGGCGAGCCAGGAAGGCGAGGCCATCGTCAAGCGCGCGCCTTATGTCGATCTGGTGTTTGGCCCGCAAACGCTGCACCGACTGCCGCAGCTCATTGCGCAGCGCCAGGCGCTCGGGCGTGCGCAGGTCGACATCAGCTTTCCGGAAATCGAAAAATTCGATCACCTGCCACCCGCACGGGTAGAGGGCCCAAGCGCCTTCGTCTCCATCATGGAAGGCTGCAGCAAGTATTGCAGCTATTGCGTGGTGCCCTACACCCGCGGCGAGGAAGTCTCGCGGCCCCTGGTCGACGTGCTCACCGAGGTGGCCGAGCTGGCCTCGCTGGGCGTGCGCGAGGTAACGCTGCTGGGCCAGAACGTCAACGCCTGGCTGGGCACGGGCGAGGGCGAAGATTTCGCCTTTCTGCTGGAATGCGTGGCCGAGATAGATGGCATCGAGCGCATTCGCTACACCACCAGCCATCCCAAGGAATTCACCCAGCGGCTGATCGATGCCTACGGCCATATTCCCAAGCTGGTCAACCATGTGCACCTGCCGGTGCAGCATGGCAGCGACCGCATTCTGGCGGCGATGAAGCGCGGCTATACCGCGCTGGAGTTCAAAAGCATCGTGCGACGGCTGCGCGCAGTGCGCCCCGACATCTGCATCGGCTCCGACTTCATCGTCGGCTTTCCGGGCGAGACCGATGCCGACTTCGCGCAGCTGATGAAGCTGATCGAGGACATGCAGTTCGACGCCAGTTTCAGTTTCATTTTCAGCCCGCGCCCCGGCACCCCGGCAGCCAATCTGGCGGACGACACCCCGGCCGACGTCAAGCTCAAGCGGCTGCAGGCCTTGCAGGCGCAAATCGAGACCCAGGCCTCGGCCATCAGCGCCGCCATGGTGGGGACGGAACAATCCGTTCTCATCGAAGGGCCGAGCAAGAAAGACCCGTCGGAACTGCAGGGCCGCACCGAAAACAACCGCATCGTGCACCTGAAGGCAAACGCGCGCTTGATCGGCCAGATCGTGCCCGTGCGCATCACCACGGCCTACCCGCACTCGCTGCGCGGCGAGGTGTGCGTGGTCAAACCCGATCGGGCCGCGGCGGTTTGATCCGCCCGGCCTGAGACGGGCTGCAGCCTCTTACTTGATCATCAGTCGCAGGCTGTCCCAGGCGCGGCCGAAAATACCGGCCTCGGGCACGGCCTTGACGACCTCCAGCGGATAGACCGCCAGCGGCTTGCCGCTCATGCTGACATCGAGTTGGCCGACGCGTTGCCCGGCACGCAGCGGCGCCACCAGCGGATCGGGTCGCACCACCTTGGTCTGAAGGTCTTTGCCCATGCCGCGCGGCACCGAGATGACCACCGGCACCGAGGAGCCCAGCTCCACTTTGTTATCCACGCCCTTCCAGACTGGCGCAGTCAGTACCGGCTTGCCGGGCGAGGCCAACACGATGTCGTCGAAGTTCTGATAGGCCCAGTTGAGCAACACCTGACTCTCATCGCCGCGGGCCCGCTCGGAGGGCGTTCCCATCACCACGGTGAGCAGGCGGCGCGGGCCGTTGGGAAACTGACGCAGCGCCGAGGTGATCATGCAGTAACCCGCCTCGGAGGTGTAACCCGTTTTCATGCCGTCCACGGAAGGATCGGTGAACAGCAGGCTCACGCGGTTGGCCTGGGTGATGTGGTTGTAGGTGAACTCCTTGACCTTGAAATAACGCGCGTAATCGGCCGGAAAGTCGCGGATGATGTGGGTGGCGATGATGGAGAGGTCATACGCCGTGGTGTGGTGGTCGGGCTCGGGCAGACCCGTCGGGTCCATGAAGTGCGTGCCCTTGAGGTTCCACTGCTGCGCCTGGCGGTTCATCATGGCAACAAAGGCGCTCACCGAGCCGCCCACGGTCTGCGCCAGCGTCATGGCGGCGTCATTGCCCGACTGCACGATCATGCCCAACAGCAAATCGTTGACCGAGACCGGCACGCGCGGGTCGATGAACATGCGCGAGCCGCCGGTCTTCCAGGCTTCTTTCGACTCGGTCACCATCTGGTTGAGCTTGATGGTGCCTTCTTTCAAGGCCTTGAAGGTCAAATAAGCCGTCATCAGCTTGGTCAGCGAGGCCGGCGCCTCCTGCGCATGGGCGTCGTGCTCGGCGAGGATCTGTCCGCTGGTCAGATCGACCACCAGCCAGGACCGCGCATCGAGCTTGGGCGGCGGCACGGTGGCCAGCATGGCCTGCATCGGCGTGAGGGGAGCGGCTACGGCGCTCGGGGCCGGAGTCGTTGCGGCAGGGGCGGCCGCTGGAGCGGAGGCGGCTTGCGCCAAAGGCGACAGCGCGAGCAGACAGGCCGCGCTGCAGGCGGCGACAAACGATGGAACGGACATAGGCGAATCCTGGAACTCAAAACAGAAAAACCGACACCCTAGCAGCCTCAGGACTTGACAGGGGTGACGAAGTTTTGCCGCGCACGCTATGAGCCCTTCGGGCTTTGGAATCGTCGGCTGCAAATGAGGCGCAGGAGGTCAGAGCGCGGTGCGGTGAGAAGGTTCGCAGAAACGAAAAAACAAAGGCGCGTTTCAGAACGTGCGCTGCTGGCCTCAAGTGTTTTCTGTCCCGTGCCACTGGCAGACCCAGTCGCGCAGGGGCAGCAGCAGGCCGTGGAAAAAATGCCCCGCGCCCGGAAACACGACCACGGGCAACTGCTGCGGTCGCGCCCAATCGAGCACGCCGGACAGCGGCACCACATCGTCTTGCTCGCCATGCAGCACAAGCACGCGCTGTGCGAGCGGGGCGGCGTTGGTCGGCTTGATCTGCGGTACGTCGAAACGGGTGACGGCCGTGCCCACCAGAGTGAGATGCTGCAAGGTGGCGCCCCGCTGCTGCAAGGCCAGCGCACAACGCGCGGCGACGGCGGCGCCGAAGGAAAATCCGGCCAGCGCCAGGGGCAGGGCCTCGCGCTCAAGCCCGGCTTGCTGCGCGACCTGAGGCGTGAAGTCGTCGAGCACGGCCAGCAGGTCGGCGGTCTCGCCCACGCCGTGGTCAAACGCTCCGGCCGTGGCGCCCACGCCGCGAAAGTTGGGCCGCACCGCCACGAAACCGAGTTGCAGCCAGGCACGGGCCAGGGTCTGCGCCACCTTGTTGTCGAGCGTGCCGCCGAACAGAGGATGAGGGTGCGCCACCAGCGCCAGCCCGCGGGGTGGCCCCTCGGGCGCATCGACCGCCACTTCGATCGCCCCCGCCGGACCCTCTACCAGCAGCTTGCGGGTCTGCGCGTTCATTTGCATCGGCCCGGATTACTGATCCGCGTCGGGCGAGTCAGCGAGATCCGGCAGACGCAGACGCTCCACCACCTCGCCACGCAGAAGATGGCTTTGCACGATGTCATCGATGTCGCTCTGGTCAACATAGGTGTACCAGACGCCCTCGGGATAGACCACGCAGACTGGCCCCTCCTCGCAGCGATCGAGGCACCCCGCCCGGTTGACGCGCACCTTGCCCGCGCCCGCCAGCCCCAGCGTCTTGACGGCTGATTTGCAGTGCTCGAACGCAGCCTCCGCCCCGCTGGCGGCGCAGCACGGCCGTTTGGCGCTGGCGTCGCGCTGGTTCAGACAGAAAAAAATGTGGTGTTTGTAGTAGTCCATCGGTTCAATTGTCGTGGCGAACGGGCCGCAACGCTCGCGCCATCAAATAGATCAGGGCGGCGAACGGCCATAGCCAACTCAGCCACTGCGGCAAACCATACAGCCGGATGAACAGACCTTGGCTCCAGGCCTGCAGATTCAGCGCGTAATACGGCCCCGGCCCCGAGCCATTGATCCACCCCAACGCGAGCGCCAGACTGAGCACGCCGACCGCGGCGCCCCATCGCGGCGGCAGATACGACAGCGGCAAGCCGATCATCAGCCCCAGCGCCACGCTGCGCAGGGTGGGCACGGTCGCCCAGGCCAAAGCGTGTTCGGGGCCGAAACTCAAGGCGGCCGACAGGCTGACGGCCAGCAGGCCGGTGAAGGTCAGTGCCAGCGCCAGCCGCAGCCGGGGGGCGCCTGGCCGCAGCAGCGCCGCAAGCAGCAAAAGCGAACCGGCGAGCATGGCCGCGGTGATGCCGCTCTGGCGCAGCCCGCTCATCGGCGCGAAATCTGGCAATCGCAGGCCGCTGTTGACAAACCACGCCGACAGAATGCGCCAGGTATCGGTATCGAGCGCCGGCTGCAACAGGGTCGGCACGATCTGCCCGGTACCGAACAGCACGGCGGCGGGCCAAAGCAGCGCCAGCGGCCACAGCGCCAACAGCAGCAAGCCATAGCCCACCTGAGGCGCAAACCAGCGTTCTCGCCACAGCCGCAGCAGCGCCGCGAGGCGCAGCCGCGGCAGTAGCCAAACGCAGATCGCGGCGCCCAGCAGACCGCCTAGCGAATTGGTCAGCCAGTCGAGGTTGGACGACACGCGCATGGGCAGGAAGGCCTGCGAGGCTTCCATGCCGAAAGACACGCCGCTGGCCAGCACGCTGGCCGCCAGCCACGATGCCCAGCGCGGCCAGCGCGCCGGCAGATTGCGGGCGATGAGATAGCCCAGCGGCAGATAGCCGCCGACATTGATCAGCAAGTCGCTGAAGGTGATGTAGCGCGGCAGCGGCGCAAGCGCGAAATCAAACGGCATCAGTCCCTGCCAGCGCCATCCCGAGAACGGATAGAGGCTGGCATAGACGATCAGCAGCACATAGCCCGCCAGCGCATAACGCATGAAACGGGAAACCGGGCGCGCGCTGTGCGCAGGGCGATGCGGCGAAGACATGAGACGACGTCGGCGCCAGCAAGCGGCGCGCCCGTATAACCGTCAGAACGGCTTGATAACCACCAGCGGAATGATGATGAACAGGATGATGGTGGGAATTTCGTTGAACCAGCGATACCACTTGTGGCTGCGGGTATTGGTTCCCTGCTCGAACTGGCGCAGGATGCGCTTGCACCAGAACATATAGATCACCAGCAACACGACCAGGGTGACCTTGGTGTGAATCCAGCCGTTGCCCGGGCCGTGCAGGCCGATGCCGTAATACAGCCACAACACCAGACCGAGAATGATGGCCGGCCACATCAGAATGTGGGTGAAGCGGTAGAGTTTGCGGCCCATCATCAGCAGGCGCTCGCGCTCGGCGGTGCTGTCAGCGGGCACCATGGCCAGGTTGACGAAAATGCGCGGCAGGTAGAACAGACCGGCGTACCACGCGATCACAAAAATGATGTGCCAGGTCAGCACCCACTGAAAAGCCATCTTGAACTCCCTTTTGCAGACAGAGCAGCAGTGTAAAAGAGCCTTGACGGAACCTTGTTGCCAGGGGGCAAACGAATATTGCGGGCAAAAAAATCCCCGGCAGTGCTGGCCAGGGATTCAAGCCTTGAATCAAGGCCCCGCTCAGGGAGGAGAAGCGGGGGATGGCACATCTTGCAACGCACCATCCAGTTGAAAAAGATAGCATTCATCGCATCAAGTTCCACTCCATGACCCACCAAAGATGAAAAACTTTGTGAACATGCCCGGCTTTCCGGGCACCCGCATGCGGCGTTTGCGCCGTGACGACTTCAGTCGCAGGCTGGTGCGCGAGCACGCCTTGAGCCCGGACGATCTGATCTACCCGGTGTTCATCCTCGACGGCCAGCAACAGCGCCAGAGCGTGGCGTCGATGCCCGGCGTGGAGCGTTTGAGTGTCGATCTGCTGCTGCCGGTGGCCGAGGAATGCGTGAAACTGGGCATTCCGGTGCTGGCGCTGTTTCCGGTGATCGATCCCAAGCTCAAAACGCCCGATGGCGTCGAGGCCACCAACGCTAACGGTCTCGTGCCCCGCGCGGTGCGCGCGCTCAAACAGGCCTTCCCGCAACTCGGCGTCCTCACCGACGTGGCGCTCGACCCCTACACCTCGCACGGCCAGGACGGTTTGCTCGACGAGACCGGCTACATCCTGAATGAGCCGACAGTGGCCATGCTGGTGAAGCAGGCGCTGGTGCATGCCGCCGCCGGAGTGGACATCGTCGCGCCGAGTGACATGATGGACGGCCGCATCGGCGCCATCCGTGCCGCGCTGGAGGCCGACAGCCATATTCATACCCGCATCATGGCCTACAGCGCGAAGTACGCCAGCGCGTTCTACGGCCCGTTCCGCGACGCCGTGGGCTCGGCTTCCAACCTCGGCAAGGCCGACAAGAAGGTCTATCAGATGGACCCGGGCAACTCCGACGAAGCGCTGCGCGAAGTGGCGCTCGACATCGCCGAGGGCGCCGACATGGTGATGGTCAAGCCCGGCATGCCGTATCTCGACATCGTTCGCCGGGTGAAGGACGAGTTCCACATGCCGACCTTCGCTTATCAGGTGAGCGGCGAATACGCCATGCTCAAGGCCGCCGCGCAAAACGGCTGGCTCGACCACGACGCGGTGATGATGGAAAGCCTGCTGGCGTTCAAGCGCGCCGGGGCCGACGGCATCCTCACCTATTTCGCTGTCGAGGCGGCACGCAAGTTGCGGCAAGGCTGAACGCCCGGAGCCGCGCCATGAAAGTCCGTGTCTGGGATTTACCGCTGCGCCTGTTTCACTGGGCGCTGGCCGCCTGCGTGACCGTCTCCATCCTCACCGGGCTGACCGGCGGCAACGCCATGCAGTACCACTACTGGAGCGGCTACACGCTGATTGCGCTGCTGGTGTTCCGGCTGGTGTGGGGCGTGGTGGGCAGCCGTCACGCGCGGTTCTGGAACTTCGTGCACGGCCCCCGCGCTATCTGGCGTTATGTGCGCGGTGACGACCCCCGCCCCGAGCACCTGCGCGCGGGTCACAATCCGCTGGGCAGCCTTTCGGTGCTGGCGCTGCTCACCGTGGTCGCGCTGCAGGTCATCAGCGGGCTGTTTGCGAATGACGAAATTTTCAACGAAGGCCCGCTGGCTAACTATGTGAGTGACCGCACCAGCGCGATCTTCACCTTCTATCACACCACCATCGGCCAGCCGCTGATTTATGTCCTCGTCGGCCTGCACCTTGCGGCCATTGCGTATTACGCCATTTTCAAGCGCGAAAACCTGGTGCGCCCCATGCTCACCGGCGACATCGATACCGTGGTCGGCGCTCCCGCCGCGCGCGACACTTGGGGGTTGCGACTGCTCGCTCTGATCATCGTCGCCGCAGGCGGAGTGCTGGCGTGGTGGATATCCACGCTGGGTAGCGTGGGCGGCTATTGATCTCATTGATCGAGCGGCCAGCGCCCGATGACGTCGTAACGCCCGGAACCCAGCACGGAGTGCACCAGCGCGAAGCCGTGCACCGTCCAGCGCAGCGGCGGGAAAGTGATCGGTGGCTGCGAAGCCTGCGCCCGCCGTGCCAGCGTGACATGCGGTGCGAAGGCGCGAGCGTCGAACGGCAGACCGCGCTGGCCGACCTGCTCCGCCAGCGCTGCGCGCAACGAGAGCAATTCCGCCGGGGGCTGCGAGGGTGCGAGATGGGCAATGCCGCCGTGGCGCCAGAGCGCTGCCCGGTCGAGCGTCAGCTCGAAATCGGCCCAGTTGCGCACAACCCGTTCGCCCACCTCCAGTTGCGTCTTCACCCGGTCGGCGGGCACCCCATCCATGAACAACACGGTGAGATGCAGTTTGGCCGCAGCCGCCGGTCGCGCGGGCGGCGCCCACTGCCAAAGCGTCTGATGCTCGGCGATGCGCTGGCGCAGCGTCCTTCCGGGCCAGAGCGCGAAAAACAGCCGCAGCGCAGCGGGTGGGTCAGGCGGGGGATCGATCGGCGTGGCAAACATGGGGCTTGACCTGTCTGAATAGGGGAATAGCGGCCTGCGCTAAGTTTCAGTTCTCCATGCTATTGAAGCTTCTGCCATGTCAACCCGACCCATCTCTGCACCGCCGTCTTCATCTCCAGATGCCACCCGCAGGCGTCTGAACCTCGCCCTCGGCCTGGCCGCTGGCGGGCCGCTCTGGCTCGGGAGTCTGGCGGCGCAGGCCGCCGCCTTGCCGCCGCTGCCTCGCTACACCCAGCCGGTGGAAGCCCATTCGCCGCTGGTCGGGCGCATTCTGCAAAGCGGCCAGCAATTCATCGCCCCGCAACAACTGGTGAGCGACTGCGCACAAGCCGCGCTGTGCATGCTGGGCGAGCAGCACGATCACCCCGATCATCACGCCGTGCAGGCCTGGATCATTGCCGCCTTGGCCCAGCGCGGCGAGTTGGCCGCCGTGGCGCTGGAAATGGCGGATGCCGGGCAGCGTTTCGACGGCCCGCGCGATGCGCCTGAAGCCGTGGTGCGCGAGCGGTTGCACTGGAGCGAAGACGGTTGGCCGTGGAAGCTGTACGCCGCGCCGGTGATGGCCGCGGTGCGCGCCGGGGCGCCGGTGGTGGGCGTCAACCTGCCGCAAGCCGCGATGCGCCCCGCCATGCAGCAGGCGCGCTGGGACGCCAGCGTGCCACCCGCGGTGCGTCAGCGCATTCTCGATGACGTAGCAGAAAGCCATTGCGGCTTGCTGCCCGCCTCGCAACTTCCGGCGATGGCACGCATCCAGTTCGCCCGCGACGACAGCATGGCCGCGCACAGCCTGGCGCTCGCGCGGCCGGGCAAGACCGTGGTGTTGCTCACCGGCAGCTTTCACGCCAATCGCACCCTGGGCATCGCCCTGCATCTGGCGGCGCATGCGGTGCATACGCCGCCCAGGGTTGCGCGCCCGCTCAAGGTGTTCAGCCTGCTGCTGCAAGGGCTCTCGCCCGATACGCAGGCCGAACTTCCGGCGGGCTATGACGCGGTGTGGTTCACTCCCGGCACCCCGCCGATCGACCACTGCGCCCAACTGCGCCAGATGATGAAAGGCAAGCCAAATCCATGACCCAATCCGCCTGCTGCACCAGCGACCGCCCCGCCGCGCCGGTCGAACTGACCTCGGTGCTGACCTGTCCGGCCTGCGGCGCGACCAGCACGCAAACCATGCCCGAAGACACCTGTCTGTGGTTTTTCACCTGCCCGTCCTGCGGCGCCGATCTGCGCCCGCTGCCCGGTGACTGCTGCGTGTTTTGTTCGTATGGCAGCGTGCCCTGCCCGCCGGTGCAGCGCCAGCGACAAGCAAAGGCTTGAGCCTCAATGCGCTGCCGAGAGCAGACGCTTGCGCAGCTTGTACAGATCGTCCCCCACAGGCACGGCGGCCAGCAGCAAAAGAATGGCCGCCAGCGGCACGGTGGTCACGTAGCCGATGCGGGCAAAACTCATCGCCCCCGCCACGCCGCCGCCGAAAAACAGCAGCAGCAAGCCCGTCAGCAGCGCCAGATGACCGAGATCGGCGTGCACCGGCCGCAGTTGCGAATCGTGATCGCGGTTCCAGTACACCATCCTCCCGAGTTCGATGCCAATGTCGGTGACGATGCCTGTCACATGCGTGGTGCGGATCACCGCATGCGACACCTTGGTGATCATGGCGTTCTGCAGCCCCATCATGAAGCACAGCAGCGACACCGTGGCGGGGATGAACAACCAGTCCAGCAGCGACAGCCCCGCACCCAGCAAGCCGAACAACAGCATCAGCGCCGCTTCGAGCACCAGCGGCAGCGCGTACTCGCTATGCAGGTGCTGCCTGCGGCCCAGATTGATCAGCAGGGTAGACACCATGGCGCCCGCAATGAAACTCAACACCGCCCCCAAGCCCGCCGCGGCCAGAGACCAGTTGGCTACCGCCAGGTGATCGGCCATTTCCGACACGATGCCGGTCATGTGCGAGGTGTACTGATGCACCGCGACAAAGCCGCCGGCATTGGCCGCGCCCGCCACCGCAGCCAGCACCAGACCGAGCACGCGGTCTGCCCAGGGCGTGCGCCGCCGCCCGGTCAATCGACGCAGAGTATGCACAGGCATGACAGAAAACGGGCCGCACCGTGCAGCCCGCTCCAAAAGTAAATCGCACCGACAATTCGGTGATGGATTTCATTATTTTGCTCCTTGGCGGCGCCGTGCTCGGCCTCGCCGGCGTTTTTGTGCGGCTGGCCGACACCACCGCCAATCTCGGCCCCTTCGCCAGCGCCTTCTGGCGCATGGCCGTGGCCGCACCGTTTTTGCTGGCCTGGGCTGCGGTGCAATGGCAACTGCAGCGCAGGACGCACCCGGCTGCGACCAGCCCCGCGCCAGCGCAACCCCCGCGGCAGTTGTTCAGCAAGCGCCCGGCCCCGCCCGCCCTGCTGGCGCACTGGCCGACCTGGGGACTGGCGCTGTTTGCCGCGGCCATGTTCGCGCTCGATCTGGTGTTCTTCCACCTCGCGGTGACCTGGACTGCGGTGGGCAACGCCACGCTGGAGTCGAACTTCGCTCCCGTGCTCATCACCCTGGCTTTCTGGGTCATCACCCGCAACGCGCCGCAGCCGGTGTTTCTTGCCGGGTTGGCCGCAGCACTGGGAGGCGCGGCCCTGATGATCGGCCCCAACTTCGGCAACAGCCGCGCGCTGCTGGGCGATGCCAGCGGGCTGGTGTCCGCCGTGTTCTATGCGGCGTATCAGGTGGGCATCCAGCAGGCGCGGCAGCGGCTGTCCACCGCGCCGCTCATGGCCGTGGTCACCCTGCTCGCCGCCGTGGTGCTCTGGCCTTTCGCCCTCGCCGAGGGGCGGCTATGGCCGACTGCGGCCATCGGCTGGGTGTGGGTGCTGGGGCTGGCGCTGCTGGTGCAGATCGGCGGGCAGGTGGTCATCGCCTACGCGGTGCGCCGGCTCAACCCGGCGCTCTCATCCGTGGGACTGCTGGTGCAGCCCGCCATGGCGGTGGTGTATGCGTGGATTCTGCTGGGCGAGGCGCTGACCGCCGGTCAACTGCTCGGCGCCGGTCTGGTGCTGAGCGGGATTTATCTGGCGCGCAAGGGGATGTGAGGTTCAGCGGTGCCGCGGCGCAGCGGGCGGGGCGATGGCGCCATCGCTGGGCTGCAGATCGGAGCCGAGCACTTCGCGTTCGTCGAACACGAAGCAGCCGCCCTGGTAGTGCGCGGCGCCGACCTGCTCGAAGTATTTGAGGATGCCGCCTTCGAGCTGATAGACATGCTCGATGCCGCAGTCTTGCATCAGCAACGCGGCTTTTTCGCAGCGAATGCCGCCGGTGCAGAAGGTGACCACGGTCTTGCCCACATAGTCGGCAGCGTGCTCTTCGACGGCGGGGGCGAATTCGCTGAATTTGCCGATGCGAAAGTCCACGCAGTCGGCAAAGCTGCCGAGATCACGCTCGAAGGCGTTGCGGGTGTCGAGCAGCACGACCGGGCGGCCTTCGTCGTCGCATCCGGCATCGAGCCAGGCTCTGAGCCTCTCGGGCGTCACCGCCGGTGCGCGCCCGGCCTCGGGGCGAATCTGCGGACGGTTCAGGGTGATGATCTCTCGCTTGATTTTCACCTTCAGGCGCTTGAAGGGCTGGGTTTGGGAGATCGACTCCTTCGGGCTGAGGTCGGCCAGCCGGGCGTCGGCGCGCAGCGTGCCCATGATGGCGTCGATGGCGCCGCGCGGCCCGGCGAGAAACAGGTTGATGCCCTCGGGCGCCAGCAGGATGGTGCCCTTGAGTTGCAGGGCTTCGCATTGCGCTGCCAGCCGCGCCTGCAGCGCGGGCAGGTCGTCGAGGCTGACGAATTTGTAGCAGGAGATGTTGACCACCTCGGGCGCGGCGGTCGATTTTTGTGGGGTCATGCCGCTGAATTATCCGGCGCGTCCGCCGCTGTGCCATCATCCGGCCCTCATACCGCTGCCGACCATGCCCCAATCCGCCCGCCCCAATCAGTTCGCCCTGCTCGGCCAGCGCCGTTTCGCGCCATTTTTCTGGACGCAGTTTGGCGGTGCGGGCAACGACAACCTGTTCAAGTTCGCCTTCACGGTGATGGTGGCTTACCGCGCCGAAGCGGCCACGGCCTTGTCCACCGGGCTGATGGTCAACCTCATCGCGGCGCTCTACATCCTGCCCTTCGTGCTGTTCTCGGCGACCAGCGGGCAACTGGCCGACAAGTACGACAAGGCGATGCTGATGCGGCGGGTGAAGACGCTGGAAATCGCCATCATGGCGCTGGCGCTGTGGGGTTTTGTCACCGCCAACGTGCCCGCGCTGCTGGCCTGCGCCTTTGGCATGGGACTGCACTCCACGCTGTTCGGCCCGGCCAAATACGCCTATCTGCCGCAGCATGTGAACAGCGCCGAACTCACCGGCGCCAATGGCATGACCGAGATGGGCACGTTTGTCGCCATTTTGCTGGGCAATCTGGCTGGTGGTCTGGTGATGACCGCAGGGCGCGGCACGCTGATCGCCGGGCTGGCCTGCGTGGCCGTGGCGCTGCTGGGCTGGACGGTGGCGCGCTTCATTCCCGCCACCGCGCCGGTGGACCCGCAGCTTCGCATCAACTGGAACCCATTTACCGAAACCGCGCGCAATCTGCGGTTGGCCGCCGCCGACCGCACGGTGCTGCAGGCGCTGCTGGCGATTTCGTGGATGTGGTTTTACGGCGTGGCGTTTCTCACCCAGTTTCCGGTGTTCGCCAAGGATGTGCTCGGCGGTAACGAGGCGGTGGCCTCGCTGCTGCTGGCGGTGTTTTCCATCGGCATAGCGCTGGGCTCGGTGGCTTGCGAATGGCTGGCGCGCGGGCGGGTGGAAATCGGCCTGGTGCCGCTGGGCGCCATCGGCATGACGGCTTTCGGCATCGATCTCTACTTCGCCACGCTGCACCTGCCACATGAGGCCGCGTTGCAGGGCGTGCTGCCCTTCGTGCGCGATCCGGCGCACTGGCGGGTAATGCTCGATCTGTTCCTGCTCTCGGCCAGCGCCGGTATCTACAGCGTGCCGCTTTACGCCCTCATCCAGCAGCACACTCCGTCCACGCATCGTTCTCGGGTGATTGCGGCGAACAATATTCTCAACGCCATTTACATGGTGGTGTGCTCGGGCTATTGCGCGGCGCTGCTGGTGGCCGGGGTGAGCGTGCCCGCGCTGCTGCTGAGCGTGGCGCTGCTCAATGCGGTGGCCGCGGGCTGGCTGATCTGGCGCCAGCCGCTGTACGGCCAGCGCTTTCTGGCCTGGGCGCGGCAGCGGGCGTGATGCAACGGGCGTGATGAATCCGGCTTGATTCGGCTGGAATAGGCGACTGTGCGAACATTTCAGGGTTTTCGCTCCCGCCTCGCATGTCTTCCTCTCCCCCGCCTCGCGCTCCGCAAGATCCGCCGCTCTCTGTCAACCAGTTCAAGCTGCTGGGTCAGCGCCGCTTTGCGCCGTTTTTCTGGACGCAGTTCACCAATGCGGGCAATGACAACCTGCTGAAGTTCGCCTTCACCATGCTGGTGACCTACCGCGCCGAGGCGCAGACCGGCCTGCCTGCGGGGCTGATGGTCAACCTCATCGCCGCGTTGTATGTGCTGCCCTTCGTGCTGCTGTCGGCCACCGCCGGGCAGCTCGCCGACAAGTGCGACATGGGCGTCATCATGCGGCGCATCAAGACCTTCGAGATTGTCATCATGCTCGCGGCGCTGTGGGGTTTCATCACGGTGAACGTGCCGCTGCTGCTGGCGTGCGTGCTGGGCATGGGGCTGCATTCCACCCTGTTCGGGCCGGTGAAGTTCGCCTATCTGCCGCGCCACCTGCACACGGCCGAACTCACCGGCGGCAACGGCATGACGGAAATGGGCGGCTTTGTCGCCATTCTGCTGGGCAGCATGGTCGGCGGGGTGCTGATGACCTATCCGCAAGGGCCGGTGTTTGCCGGTGTGGCCTGTCTCGTCGTTGCACTGGCCGGCTGGACGATGGCGCGCTTCGTGCCGCGCACCCCGCCGCTGTGCAGTGACACCGGCATCAACTGGAATCCGTTCAGCGCCACGGCGCGCAGCCTCAAGCTCGCCGCCGCCGACCGACCCGTGCTCGTGGCGCTGATCGCCATTGCCTGGATGTGGTTCTACGGCGTGGCCTTCCTCACCCAGTTCCCGATCTTCACCCGCGAGGTGGTGCACGGCAGCGAAGCGGTGGCGTCGCTGCTGCTGGTGATTTTCGCCGTGGGCATCGGCCTGGGCTCGGTGGCCTGCGAGTGGATGGCGCATGGCCGGGTGGAGATCGGCCTGGTGCTGCTGGGCGCCATCGGCATGTCGGTATTCGGCATCGATCTCTACTTTGCCACGCAGAATCTGCCGCACAACGGGCAGTTGCAAACCCTCACCCTGTTCTTGCGCGAAGGCGAGCACTGGCGGCTGATGGTCGATCTGCTGCTGGTCTCGGCCAGCGCCGGCATCTACAGCGTGCCGCTTTACGCCTTCATTCAGCACCGCGTGGCCGAAACCCACCGCGCCCGGGTGATTGCGGCCAGCAATATGCTCAACGCCCTGTTCATGATTGCCTGCGCGGCGTATTGCGCCGTGTTGCTCACCGCGGGGGTGGGCGTGCCCATGCTGCTGCTGACCGTGGCCGTGTTCAACGCCCTGATGGTGGCCTGGCTGGTGTGGACGCAGCCGGTGTACGGGCAGCGCTTCGTCGCCTGGGTGCTACGCCGGAAAATCGCTGCGGGTTCTTGAGCACCGGCTGATCTGCTCGGCTGTTTTTTTTCAACCGCTTATCCCATCCCAACTCTATAGTCTTTAGTAAGGTGTAAAGTTATCACCCATTCACCGTACCCGCCTGCACCGCACCATGCCACTCCAAGCCCGCCTTGAATCGTCCAAGCTCACCATTGGCGAGTTGGCGCAGCGTGCGCAACTGGGCGCCGAAACGCTGCGCTACTACGAACGTCTGGGCCTGCTGGCGCCAACGCAGCGCACCGCCAGCGGCTACCGGCTGTACGCGCCGCTGGCGATCGAGCGGCTCGATTTCATCCGGCGGGCGCAGGCGCTGGGGTTTTCGCTGGCGCAGATCGGCGAGCTTCTGGCGCTGCACGCCCGGCCCGAGGCCGATATGGGCGCAGTGCGCACCATCGCCGAGCAGCGGCTGGCCGAGATCGACGCCAAGATGGATGATCTGCAGCGCATGAAAAAGGGCCTGCAGTCCCTGCTCGAAGCCTGCCCCGGCCACGGTCCCACGGCGCAGTGCCCCATCCTCGGCGCCTTACGCAATGGAGAGCCGGAATGAAAGAGCCCACCTCCCCCGCACCAGACGCGACCGCCTGCCCGGTGGATCTGTCCGATACGCCAGAGCCAACCGGCAAGGCCCCGGCCACGGGCCAGACTCTGCGGCTCGATGTGGGCGGCATGACCTGCGCCTCGTGCAGCGCGCGGGTGGAACGCGCCCTGAACAAGCTCCCCGGCGTACAAGCCGCCAGCGTCAACCTCGCCACCACGCAGGCCGAGGTGACTTACGACCCGCAGACCGCCACGCCGCAAGCCATTGCCGATGCGGTGGGCGCCGCGGGCTACACCCCGATCATCGCCGAAACCGCGCTCGACGTGGAGGGCATGACCTGCGCCTCCTGCGTGGGCCGGGTGGAGCGCGCGCTGCGCAAGCTGCCCGGTGTGCTGTCCGCCACGGTGAATCTGGCGGTCAACCGCGCGCAGGTGCGTTATCTGCCCGCCATGCTCGACGCCCAGGCGCTGGCGCAGGCCGTGGTGGACGCGGGCTACAACGCTTACCCGGTGCAGGAGGGTGACGTTGCCGGAGATCAAGGAAACGCAGGGCCGTCCCAAGTTTCCTTGACCCCCTCGGGGGGCGGGTCGGCAAGCCGACCCAGGGGGCGCACACCAAACGCCAGCGCGGCCGCCCACGCCCGCAATCTGGCGCGCATGCGGCGCGATGTGCTGCTCGCCGCCCTGCTGGCGCTGCCCGTGCTGGTGCTGTCGATGCTGCCCATGATCTGGCCCGCGCTCGACGCCGCGCTGCTGCGCACGTCGCCCACTCCCCGATTCTGGGACTGGGTGCAGTTCGTCCTCACCAGCGCCGTGCTGTTCGGCCCCGGGCGGCGGTTTTTCCGCACCGGCGCCATCGCTTACCGCCATCTCTCGCCCGACATGAATTCGCTGGTCGCCACCGGCACCGGCGCGGCCTGGGCCTACAGCACGCTGGTGCTGCTGGCGCCGCAATGGTTTGCCGCCGAGTCGCGGCATGTGTATTTCGACTCCGCCGCCGTGGTGGTGGCGGTGATTCTGGCGGGCAAATATCTGGAAGAACTAGCCAAGGGCCGCGCCTCTACCGCCATCCACAAACTCCTCGGGCTGCAGGCCAAGCAGGCCACCCGTCTCGACGCACAAGGCGCAGAACAACAAGTCAGCCTCGCCGCGCTGCACATCGGCGACCGCGTGCTGGTGCGCCCCGGCGAGCGCCTGCCGGTGGACGGCAGCGTGATCGAAGGCGACAGCCATGTGGACGAATCCATGCTCACCGGCGAAGCGGTGCCGGTGCGCCGCAAGCCGGGCGACCGGGTGGTGGGCGGCACCGTCAACGCCGAAGGCCGACTGGTGATCGAAGCCACCGCGCTGGGCAAGGACACCGTGCTGTCGCAGATCGTGCGGCTGGTGGAAAACGCCCAGACCGGCAAGCTGCCGGTGCAGCGCGTGGCCGACCGCGTGGTGGCCGTGTTCACCCCCGTCGTGCTGCTGATCGCCGCCGCCAGCTTCGCCATCTGGCTGGCGCTCACCGGCGACGTGAGCGCCGCGCTGGTTGCCGCAGTCGCCGTGCTGGTGGTGGCCTGTCCCTGCGCCATGGGCCTGGCCACCCCGGCGGCCATTCTGGTGGGCAGCAGCCGCGCGGCCGAAATGGGCGTGCTGTTCCGCAAGGGCGAGGCGCTGGAAGCGCTGTCCCGCATCGACACCGTGCTGCTCGACAAAACCGGCACCGTGACGCTGGGCAAACCCGCGCTCACCGCGCTGCACAGCACGGTGGATGACACTGCGGCGCTGCGCCTCGCCGCCGCGCTGGAAGCCGACTCCGAACACCCGCTGGCCCGCGCCGTGCGCGACGCCGCCCAGTTGCGCGGGCTGGATATTCCCGCCGTGCAAAGTTTCGCCGCCATTCCCGGCTACGGCGTGCGCGCCACCCTCGACGGCCAGCCGCTGCTGCTGGGTGCGCGGCGGCTGATGGAGCGCGAAGGCATCTCGCTGAATACCCTGGGCGAGCAGGCCGACGCGCTCGAAGCGCGCGGCCAGACCGCCGTGTTTCTGGCGCAGAACGGCGTCTGCGTGGCTGTGTTGGGCATTTCCGATCCCCTCAAGCCCGAGGCCGTCGCCGTGGTGCAGGCGCTGCGCCAGCGCGGCCTGGCTATCGCCTTGGTCACTGGCGACGCCCGGCGCACCGCGCAGGCCGTGGCCGATGCGCTGGGCATTCATGACGCCCCCGCCGCCGAGCCGCCTCAAGGCGGGGGCAGCCCCCTCGGGGGGCAGCGAGCGCATGCGAGCGTGGGGGTCTCCGTCCATGCTGAAGTGCTGCCGCAAGACAAGGCCCGCGTGGTTGCCGAACTGCAGGCGCAAGGGCGACGTGTGGCCTTCGTCGGCGAAGGGCTGAACGACGGCCCCGCGCTGGCCCAGGCCGATGTGGGCCTGGCGCTGGCCAGCGGCACCGACGTGGCCATCGAAGCCGCCGACGTCAGCCTGACCCGCGGCGATCTCGCCGCGCTGCCCAGCGCCATCGACACCGCCCGCCACACCCTGCGCACCATCCACGGCAATCTGTTCTGGGCGTTTGCCTACAACATCGTGCTCATTCCCCTGGCCGCCGGAATCGCCGCGCCCTGGGGCGTGCACCTGCACCCCATGCTGGCCGGAGTGGCCATGGGGCTGTCGTCGGTCTTCGTGCTGGGCAACAGCCTGCGGCTCAAACGTCTTTCCCCCTGGCAGGCGCCAGTCTCTCGCCCGGCCGCACAATCTGCTGCACTCTCCCCCCTGACTCACACCCCCTGAAAGGATGTTTGAAATGCCCTCCATCGTGTTTTCCGCCCAAGCCTGCTGCGCCTTTGAAGACGCCATCACCCGCACCACCGAGGCGCTGAAGGCGCAGGGCTTCGGCATCATCAGCGACATCGACGTGTCGGCCACCCTCAAAGCCAAACTCGGCGCTGACCGCCCGCCCTATCGCATTCTCGGCGCCTGCGCGCCGGGCTATGCCATGAAGGCGCTCGATTTCGATCCGCACATCGGCGCCCTGCTGCCGTGCAATGTGGTGGTACGCGAAGACGTCGCCAACAAGCAGATCGTGGTCGACTTCATGAACCCCACCTCGGTGCTCGGCCTGATCGACAAACCCGAAGTGCACGCCATTGCCAAGGAAGTCTGCGAAAAGCTGATGAAGGTGCGCGACGCCCTCGCCCAACCCGCCTGATGCTCTGCCCTTAATAGGAACAGGAGAAGAACTCATGAACACCATGCAACTTCAAGTCACCGGCATGAGCTGCGGGCACTGCGTCGCAGCCGTGACCAAGGCGCTCAAGTCCGTCCCTGGCACGCAGGACGCGCAGGTCGATCTGGCCAGCGGCCGCGCCACCGTGCAGGGTAGCGCCGCGCCCGAAGCGATGGTCAAGGCCGTCGCTGATGAGGGCTACGGAGCCGCGCTCAAGGATTGAGTCGTCGCCTCACCGCTTATCGCAGCATCGGCCAGAGCGTGGCGAGCAACAAAGCCGCCATGCTCAGGTTGAACACCCGGACACGCCGTCGTTCTGTCAATAAATGACGCAGCTTCGCGCCGCCCAGCGCCCAGACGCTGATGGTCGGCAAATTGATCAGGCTGAACAGCGCGGCTACCGCCAGCACCAGCGAGAAATCGTTGCCTGAACTCGGCACATAGATCGAGAACACGCTGAGCGCCATCAACCACAGCTTGGGGTTGACCCACTGGAACGCGATGGCGCCGATGTAGCGCATGGGGCGTGCCGCGCGCGCTGCGGAGCCGTTTGGCGGCGACGCGCTGGCAATGCGCCAGGCCAGATAGAGCATGTAGCCCGCGCCGATCCATTTCATGGCGACTTCGGTCCAGGGCCAAAGGGAAAAAAGCTCCGCCAGCCCCAGACCCACGCTGACCAGCAGAATCAGCGCGCCGGAGCTGATTCCCAGCAGATGGGGAATCGTCGCCCGAAAGCCAAAGTTCGCGCCGGACGCCAGCAGCATCAAATTGTTCGGCCCCGGCGTGACGGAGGTGACAAAGGCGAACAGCGCCAGGGCGGAAAGGTTGGTATTCAACATGGCTTTTTGCGCAACGCGGACATTGCCTGATTTTGGGTGGACGATGACCTCACTGTAGGCATTGCCACGCCAATAAAACAGATTCAGCATGCGACCATCTGTATCGGCACAAAATCATTTTTCCTAGATCTGTACTGGTCGAATCGCCTGCCCTCTGTACGGTGTGGCGCAGGTCAATCTCTGCCATCATGCAAGCCATGAACTCCCCTCCCGATACCCCGCTCTACCTCACCCTGGCTGAGCGTCTGGCCGGGCTGGCTGCATCTGGTTCCCTGCGGCCGGGCGCGCGGCTGCCCTCGGTTCGTGCCTTGTCGGAGCAACAGGGCGTTTCCATCTCCACCGCGGTGCAGGCTTACCGCACGCTGGAAGACCGCGGCCTGATCGAGGCGCGTCCCAAGTCTGGCTTTTTCGTGCGGCGTGCGCGCAACCTGCCGCCTGTACCCGCCACCACGCGCCCTCCCGCGCGGGCTGTCGCGGTGGAAACCAACGCCATTGCCGATGCCGTGCTCGACGCTGCGGGCGACCCTGCCTACATATCGTTTGGCGCCGCCACCGCCAGCGAAGACCTTTACGCGGTCGAGCGGGTGCGCCGGGCCCTCGCGCGCAGCGCACAACGGCACGCAAGCAGTCTTGGCGTCTATGCCACAGCGCCGGGCATTGCGCCGCTGCGGCAAGCCATCTCGCGCCGCACTCTGGAGCTGGGCTGCAATCTCGATCACCGCAATATCGTCGTCACCAATGGCTGCATGGAAGCCATCACCCTTTGCCTGCGCGCGGTGACGCAACCGGGCGACGTCATCGCCATCGAATCGCCGACTTACTTTGGCTTTCTGCGCGCCATGCAGGTCTTGGGGCTGCGCGCGGTGGAAATTCCCATGCAGCCCGGCATTGGGCTCTCGCTCGAAGCCCTGGAGGTCGCGCTGGACACGCAGCCGATCAAGGCGGTCGTCGCCGTGCCAACGCTCTCCAACCCTCTGGGCGCCATCATGCCCGTGGCGAGCAAAAAACGTCTGGCGGAACTGCTGGAGCAGCGCGGCATTCCCTTGATCGAAGATGTGATCTGCAACGACCTCGCCCCCACCGAGGAAGACCGCCGCGCCGTGCGTTCATTCGACCGCAGCGGCCATGTGATGATCTGCGGCTCGTTCGGCAAGACCCTGGCGCCGGGCCTGCGCGGCATCGGCTGGGTGGACGCGGGACGCTGGAGCGGGCAGGTCGCCAACCTCAAACGCGCCCTCAGCGGCGGCGGCAGCGCCGTGATCGAGTGGGCCGTGGCCGAACTGCTCGAACAGGGCGGCTACGACCAGAGTCTGCGTCAACTGCGGCGCTGCTTCGCCGACCAGATCCACATCGCCCGCCAGATCATCGCCGCCGCATTCCCACCGGGTTCGCGGGCGACCGACCCCGCCGGAGGCTACATCCTCTGGGTCGAGCTGCCCAAGTCAGTCGATGCCGTCGCGCTTTATCAGCGCTGCATCGAGCAACGCATCGTCATCGTTCCCGGAACGCTGTTCACCACGTCCACCCGCTACCGCAACTGCCTGCGGATCAACGTCGGCGGACGTTGGACGGCCGAGCGCGAAGAAGCCTTGCACGCGGTCGGGCGCATGGCAACGCAACTGGCTGCCGGTTAAGAGAACCTCCGAGCCGTCAACGCGTTCGACCGATCACACCCCGCGCGCCCGGTCGGCGTGGAACTGTGCGACGAAGGACTCGAAAGCCCCGGCGTCGAGTGCGGCGCGCATGCCGCGCATGAGTTGCAGGTAATAGTGCAGGTTGTGCGTGGTGGCGAGCATGCCGAACAGCATTTCGCCGCAGCGGTCGAGATGGTGCAGGTAGGCGCGAGAGAACTGTTGGCAGGTGGCGCAGGTGCAGGTGTCGTCAATCGGGCGTTCGTCCTGCTTGAAGCGGGCGTTGCGGATGCGCAGGTCGCCGAAGCGGGTGAACAGATGGCCGTTGCGCGCATTGCGCGTGGGCATGACGCAGTCGAACAGGTCGATGCCCGCGCTCACGCCGTCCACCAGGTCTTCGGGGGTGCCCACGCCCATGAGGTAGCGCGGCTTGTCGGCGGGCAGGCGCGGCGCGGTGTGGCGCAGCAGGCGCAGCATGTCGTCTTTCGGCTCGCCCACGCTTAAGCCCCCAATGGCGTAGCCGGGCAGATCGAGCGCGGCGAGACCGTCGAGCGAGGCGTCGCGCAGCGGTTCGAACATGCCGCCCTGCACGATGCCGAACAGGGCGTTGGGGTTCTCAAGCCGCGCGAACTCGGTCTTGCAGCGCGCGGCCCAGCGCAGCGAGAGTTCCATCGAAGCACGGGCCTCGGCTTCGGTGGTGATGTGCTTTTGCCCGCCGCGATCGACGTCGTAGGGCGTGCATTCGTCGAACTGCATGACGATGTCGCTGTTCAGCACGGTCTGGATCTGCATGCTCACCTCGGGGGTGAGGAACAGCTTGTCGCCGTTCACCGGCGAGGCGAAGCGCACGCCTTCCTCGCTGATCTTGCGCATCGCCCCCAGGCTCCACACCTGAAAGCCGCCGCTGTCGGTGAGGATGGGCGCGTCCCAGCCGATGAAGCGGTGCAGTCCGCCGAACTGCCGCACGACGTCCAGCCCCGGGCGCAGCCAAAGGTGGAAGGTGTTGCCCAGAATGATCTGCGCGCCCGCAGCTTTCAGGCCATCGGGCGTGATGCCTTTGACGGTGCCGTAAGTCCCCACCGGCATGAACTGCGGGGTGTCGATGACGCCGTGATTGAGGGTGAGCGTGCCGCGGCGGGCCTCGCCTGCGGTGTGGTGAACGGTGAATTGCAGCATGGGCGATATTGTTTCAGACTTGCCGTGGCGCGCATCGTCTGATCCGCTAACCTATGCACGCCATGACCGCCCCTTCAACCGCCGACGCCCCCGCAACCCTGGACTGGATGGCGCAGGAGGACGCGCCTGATCGACGCGTGTGCCGCCTGCAGGGCGCGTGGAACGCGCAAGGTCTGGCGCGCGAGCCGAACACCCGCCTGCCCGCAGGCACGCGGCACATCATCCTCGACGCCAGCGCCACCGCGCTGGACACCGGCGGTGCGCTGCTGCTGGTGCGCAGCATGGCGCAGTGGCAAAGCGCCGGGGCCACGGTGGACGCAAGCGGGCTGAGCCCGCCGCAGCAGCAGTTGCTTGATCTGGTGCGCCAGCGCGCGCTGGCGCTGCCACCCGCCGCGCGCCGCCTGAGCTTGCTGGGCGACATCGGCCGCGCCACGCTCATGGCGCTGGACGAACTGCGCGCGCTGCTGGCCTTTGTCGGCGAACTGGTGTGGCGCGGCGCGCCGCTGCTGCTGCAGCCCTGGCGCGTGCGCTGGCGCGAAGTCATCCACGAAATCGACGCGGCGGGGCTGCGCGCCATCGGCATCATCGGCCTGCTGTCTTTTCTCATCGGCATGGTCATGGCGTATCAGGCCGGGGCGACGCTGGCGACCTATGGCGCCAACATTCTCATCGTCAATCTGGTGTCCATCATCACCCTGCGCGAACTCGGGCCGCTGCTCACCGCCATTCTGGTGGCCGGGCGCACCGGTTCGTCTTACACCGCGCAGATTGGCACCATGCGCATTACCGAAGAGGTGGATGCGTTGCGGGCGCTCGGGCTGTCGCCCTTTGAGATGCTGGTGCTGCCCAAGGTCATCGCCCTGGTCATCACCCTGCCGCTGCTGGCGCTGTTTGCCGATGTGATGGGGCTGGCGGGCGGCGGGGTCGTGGCCGCTTTCGGTTACGGCGTGCCGTTCAGCGAATACACCGCGCGCATTCCGCAAGTAGTGGGGCTCCAGACGCTGGTGCTCGGCCTGGTGAAAGCGCCGGTGTTCGCCGTGGTCATCGCGCTGGTCGGCTGTATGCAGGGTCTGCGCGTCTCGGGCAGCGCGGCCGCCGTGGGCCGAGCCACCACGGTGAGCGTGGTGCAGGCCATCTTTCTGGTGATCGTGATCGACGCCAGTTTCTCCGTGCTCTACAACCTGCTGCGGCTATGAAAAGGCCCGCTGATCTGGTCATCGACGCGCAAGGCATCGTCAACCGTTTCGGCGATGTGGTGGTGCACGAGGGCCTGAACCTGGCCGTGCCGCGCGGCGCCATCATGGCGCTGGTGGGTGGCTCGGGCTCGGGCAAGACGGTGCTGGTGCGCAGCCTGTTGCTGCTGCGCGCACCCAGCGGCGGCACGCTCAAGCTGTTCGGCCAGGACGCGCTGTCCGCAAACGACGCGCAGCGGCAGGCGCTGCGCCAGCGCATCGGCGTGCTGTTTCAGGGGGGTGCGTTATTCACCGGCCTGACGGTGCTGGAGAACGTGCTGCTGCCGCTGCGCGAACAAGGGCGAGTGGACAAGCGCCTGCTGCCCGAACTGGGCATGCTCAAAATCGGTCTGGCCGGGCTGCCGGCCGACGCGGCGCACAAATATCCGGCCGAGCTGTCGGGCGGCATGGTCAAGCGCGCCGCGCTGGCCCGCGCGCTGGCACTCGACCCGGAGTTGCTGGTGCTCGACGAGCCGACCTCGGGCCTCGACCCGATCGGCGGCGCGGCGTTCGACCAGCTCATCCGCGAGCTGCGCGACCTGCTGGGGCTGACTATTCTGCAAGTCACACACGATCTCGATTCGATCTGGCACGGCAGCGACACGGTGGCGTTTCTCGCCCGCAAGAAAATGTTGGCTGTCGGCCCCGCTGCAGAACTGGCGCAGCGCGACGAGCCCGAACTGGTTGCTTATTTCCGCGGCAGCCGTTCGGCGGCCTATTTACATGAAATGACGCACGAAACGACTTCACGGGGTTGATCGCATGGAATCGAAAGTCAATTACACCGCCGTCGGCCTGTTCGTGGTGCTGCTGGGCGCGCTGCTCGGCGGCTTGGGCTGGTGGCTGGCCACCGGCGGCAAGCAGACGGCCACCCGGCCCTATCTGATCTACGCCACCGACAACGTCAGCGGCCTGAAGACCGACAGCAATGTGCTCTACCGCGGCGTCACCGTGGGCAAGGTGGCGAGCATCGAGATCGATCCGAAGAACCCGTCGCTCATCCGCATCAAGGTGGACATCGACAGCGCGGTGCCGGTGCGCAACGACACCGTGGCGCAGCTCAGTCCGCTGGGCGTCACCGGACTGTCGGCGGTGAACCTGATCGGCGGCGCCTCGCCCACCCCGCTGCCCACCCCGCCCGGCGAGCCCGATCCGGTCATTCCCTACAAACCCTCGGTGTTCACCCAGATCGAAGGGGGCATCAACGATGCAGCCATCACCCTGGCGCGCATCAGCCAGCGGGTGGACGCGCTACTCAGCCCCGCCAATGTGCAGTCGATCAGTGACACGCTGCGCAATCTGCAGACCCTCTCCGCTTCTCTGGCGGCCAATCAGAACAACATCAATCAGATGTTTGCCAACGCCCGCCAGACCAGCGCCAACCTGACGCAGATGAGTGCGCAAGGCAGCGCGCTCATGCTGCAAAGCCAGGCGCTGGTGAAGCGGCTCGATGGCGTGTCAACCCAACTGGGCGGCCTGATGCCGCAGATCGGCGCTGCCGCCAACAGCGTCACCCAGGCCGGCAACACCACCACCGCCTTCACCACGGCCGGGGTGCAGGCCATGACCCAGCTTCAGACCCGCACCCTGCCCGAAGTGGACGCGCTGGCGCGCAATCTGCAGCAGCTCAGCAGCCAGCTCGGCGCGCTGACCGAAAACCTGAAAGCCAACCCCAGCCAACTGCTGTACGGCCCGGCCTTGCCGCCGCCGGGCCCGGGAGAAAAGCCATGACCGCCTCTTTTGTTTTGCGGCTGCGCCGCGCCGCCCTGGCCGCTTTGCTGAGCCTGACCAGTCTGGCCTTGGCCGCGTGCGCCCTGCCCGTCAACCGTGCGCCGGTGCAGCAAACCTACCGTCTGACCGCGCCTGAGATCCGCACCGCGCCGCTACCGCAAGCCACGGTGATGCAACTCCTGCCGGTGCGCGCCAGCGCCGGATTTCAGTCGCCCGCCATGATGTACAGCCGCAGCCCCGACACGCTGGAACCCTACCGCGACAGCCGCTGGCTCGCCCCGCCGGCCCAGCTCGTGGGCGAAGCCATCGCCCGCACCTTGAGCCGCCAGCCCTGGATCAGCGCCGTGCAGCAGCAGGCCGTGCTGGTGAGCGCGCCGTGGGCGCTGCACTGCAACCTGAACCGGCTGGAGCACGATGTGCATGGGACTCAGGGCACGGTGCACCTTGATCTGGTGTGCGAGCTGGCGAACCAGCGCACCAGCCGCATTGCCGCGCATTGGCATTTCGACGGCAGCCAGACCATCGCCGTGAACGACGCCGCGCACTTCGCGCAGGGCGCACAGACCCTGCTGGATCAAGCGCTCAAAGGTATCGTGGAGAATACCCGCGCCGCCGTGGCGGCAGCGCAGTCCTGACGCATCCGACACATCAGCACTCTTCGCGTTCGCTCCAGGCCACGGCTTCGAAGTCGCTCAGGCTCAGGTATTGCGGCACATACTCGCCGCGATGCCGCTGCAGATGGCGGAAGAACGCGCGCAGATGATTGCGCGAGCCGCGCTCCAGGTCATCGTAAACCGCCAGAATTTCCGGCTGACGAGCACGGCCGCGCGCTTCGATCAGATCAAAAATATCCAGTTCTTCGATCAGCAACCCGACCTTGATGGCGTCGAGCTCGCTGCGCAGGCCGCGCTCCACCAACTGGTTGTGCAAGCTCTGAAAATCGGGCGTGCGAAACTCGCCCACCGCCAAACCCTGCGCCGGGTCGGGCAGGTCGTAATGCGTCAGCAAGGCGGCGATGGCGTCCATATGCGCCTGTTCGGCCCCGCTGATGTTGACCAAAGGCCGCAGCGCCCAACGCTCGCCGAGTTGCAGATAGACATCGCGGGCGATTTTCTCTTCTTCCCGCATGTGCAGCAGGTCATGCTCTTCCTCGGCGCTGAGCGCTTGGGCAATATGCGAATGAATGCGCTGGCGAATGGCCGCCATATGTTCGATGCGGTGTTGATGCCGGTCTTGCATGAAGCGCGGGCTGATGAGTTGTTCCATGATGGCGTCCTGTTGAAAAGTGCGCCGATTCTGGGCACATGACGCCAGCATGGGTTTGAGTCAGCGCAAATCAACCTCCGTCGCGGCGGCGCGCGTCAGCCACATGGCATCTCCGTAGCTGAAAAACCGGTAGCGCTGGGCAATCGCATGGGCGTAGGCCGCGCGTATCGTCTCCATGCCGGCAAAGGCAGACACCAGCATCAGCAAGGTGGACTTGGGCAGATGAAAATTGGTCAGCAACGCATCCACCACGCGAAAGCGATAGCCCGGCGTGACGAAGAGCGCGGTGTCACGGGCGCCCGGCAGCACCGTGCCGTCTGGCGCCCCGGCCGCTTCCGCCGCCAGCGCCGCCGATTCGAGCGCGCGCATCGCCGTCGTGCCCACCGCAACCACCCGCGGGGCGGCGTGCATCTGGCCAGCCGCGCGCGCCTGCGCCTGCCGGGCCCGCACCTCGGCAATCGCCTGCGCGGTCGCCTCGGGCACGGTGTACCACTCGCTGTGCATCTGGTGCTGCCGCAGATCGTTCACCCGCACCGGCTGAAACGTGCCCGCCCCCACGTGCAGGGTGACGGCTGCGCGCTGCGCGCCCATCGCGTCGATTCTCGCCAGGATGGCCTCGTCGAAGTGCAGCCCCGCCGTGGGCGCCGCCACCGAGCCGGGGTGCTGCGCATACACCGTCTGGTAGCGCTGCGCGTCGTCGCCGCCCGGCGCGTGGGTGATGTAGGGCGGCAAGGGCACTGCGCCGTACTGCTGCAACAAGGCCAGAGGCTCGGCTGGAAACTCCAGTTCGAACAAGCTGCCATCCGGCCCGGCCCGGTCCACGGTCGTCACCGCGAAAAGCGGCGCCGATGTATGCGGCTCGTCGCCTGCCGCCGTATCGGGCCGAGCCGCGCCCAGCCACAACACCTGGCCCGGCTTGGGCGATTTGCTCGCCCGCACATGCGCCCAGACCCGGTTGTCCGCCCGCACTCGCTCCACCAGCACTTCCACCGCGCCGCCCAAAGCAGCCCCGGTTCCCCCCGCTGCCTTGAAGCCCCACAACCGCGCAGGAATCACCCGAGTGTCGTTGAACACCACCAGATCGCCTGCGCGCAGCAGACCGGGCAAGTCGCGAAACCCGCGGTCGATCAGCGTCGGCGGACTGCCCGCATCGAGCAGGCGACTGTCGCTGCGCCGCGTCGGCGGATGCTGGGCGATCAGTTCGGGCGGCAGGTGAAAGTCGAAATCGTCTGCGGTGAGGCCGGGCGACATCGCGCCCGACTCAACCGCGGAGCCACGGGAAAGAGAAACAGTCATCAGTGGGAATCAGTTTGAAGCCAGGTTGAGGCCAAGTAGCCGGTTGCGCCCGCCGACTCGCCGCGCGCCGTGCGGTTCAAGCGCGCACGCGCCGCAGCAGGTTGAGCAGCCCGGAAGGCAGCATGATCTTAAACAAGGTGCGCAGCGTTTGCCCCTTGAAGGTGTGATACACAAAAACGCTGCTGGCCAGCAAACCGAAAGCCGCCTCGGGCTGAAGCTCGGCCAACATGTCGGCCGCGCTGAGGCTGAGCGCACCCAGGTGACGCAGCGAACGGCGATCTCGGCGCTGGCCAGGATGGCTGTCGCGCGCATAGATTTTCTTGGCGACCGCAAGTGAATCCAGCGCCGTGCGCGGGCTGGAGGAGATCTGCGTTGGGCTGCGGCGGTAATCGAGCAAGGGAATGTCGAGATGCGCCACAGGCCCGGCGCGAGCCACGCGCACAAACCATTCCCACTCGCAGACGATCTTGATCTCGGGATCGAACATCCCGGCAAGTTGCAGCGCCTCCCGCCGGAACATCACGGTGGGGGGATGGATGAAATTGCCCTGCACCAGTTCGTCGTAAACCTCGCCCCAGTAAACCGGAATGACGGTTTGACCGTTGTGCCGCGCGCGCTCCTCCGGTAGCAAGGCAAAAGTTTCTGCCTGCGGATACCGCGCCCGCATCCCGCCCCGTTGTGGGCTACAGCGGGAGTAATAGACGCCGCAGTAGGAGGCGGGCGCCAGGGGGCCGGTTTCGTCGAAGGCGCTGAAATCGGAACTGCACAGCAGGATGTCGGGGTGCGACTGGAGGTAGCGCAGTTCAATCGCGATGCGATCCGGGCGGCACAGATCGTCGGCATCGAGCAGCGCGATGTAGTCGCCCCGAGCCGCCTGCACGCTCGTGTTTCTGGCCACTGCGATACCTGCATTGGCCTGCCGGATCGTCCGCACCCGCCCTGCATAAGCCTCCAGAACTTCCGCCGTGCCATCGGTGGAGCCATCGTCCACGACCACGACATCGAGATTTCGGTGTGTCTGGGCGAACAGGCTGTCGAGCGTTTGTGCAAGGGTGTGGCGGGCGTTGTACGCCGGGATGACCACGGAAACCAAGGCCTGCGGGTCGGCATTGCCCGTCTTGCCCGAATCGGCGTTCATGGGCTGGGCTAGTCGGCTACGGGGTGTGCGGTGAGCTTTGTATCCGCAACGCCCATGTCCTCGGCAGGCTCTGCCGCAGCGCGGTTTGCAGCAAGCCTGGCCTTGACTCGGTAAAGCCAGTGAATCAAGCCTGGGCGGTGAACCCGCAAGCCAAGAGTTTCGCGGGTTTGCTGAAAGAAATGCCGCTTGTGGCCGTAGTCGCCCTTGAGCATGTCAAAGCGAGTGCATCGTTCCGAAATCGCCGCTTCGATGACATACCCCATGAGCACTTCGCCCGGGCTGAGCGCAAGGTGCTTGGGATCGAATCCAGCCTGAAAGTAATAGAGCGTCGCACCATTGCGAAAGCCATAGAACATGGCAATGGTCTGCCCATTCATCTCCAGTCCGTACAGGCGCAACCGGCCCTGCGCCAGCAGGGCGTGCATGAGGGTCCGATGAAATTCAAGGTACTGTGGCGAGGTGAAACTGAGTTCTTCGGTACGCCCTTGCCAGCGCAGCCGATGCAACTCGGCGAGCCGCTCAAACGCCCAATCGATCTGCGCGTCTTGGTTGACCTGAAAAAAACGCGCTTGCGGCTGCGCTTCAAATTTTCGGCGCTTCCGACCCAACACCTCGCGCCGATTACGGCTGAGTCCTTTGCGATAACCATCCCAGTCCGACGGCAAATCGCCGTAGGTAATGCGGTTCACCGGCGTGCGCTCAATCGAACCTGAAATCTGTGTGCTTCGCTGCGTCCAGCAAGCCACCAAGGCCGAATCGGCAGGCAGATCGACCAGATCGAGCAACTGCCAACCGGAGACGGCGTTCAGCACATGATCGACGAACGTTCTGGCAACGGCCTGTTCGTGGACGGGATCGAACAACATGCCCAGATCGTCGGGCGCGGTATCGCCTCCGGAGCCGATGGGCCTGAGCTTGCGGACGCGCAGGATTTTGAAAGCTCGGTGCGTCTCCAGATACAACGGAAGAATGCCCACGGCCTGACCGCCAGACCGCGCCACCAGAATCCGCAGTTGCCGCCCCTCCCCATACTGCGACCACCACAGACGCTGCCAATCCCAGCTGAGAAACAGACTGTTGCGCGGGGTCAGGCCCTCGATGGCGCGCCACTCGGGCTCCAGGGCATCGAAATCCGGCGTCGAGGTGACGAGTTCAATTTGCATGGATCAGACGTGGCGCGGGTCGGCAATGCGCGAATTCAAGTGATTCAGGCCCAAGGCCGGTGCATGCGCCAGGCCAGTAGGGGTAGATGGGATGTCACAGGAATGCGCGGAATGGCCATCGGATCGACCTCGGCCGACACCATGCCCTCTTCAGTCGTCACGGCCGCGCGGTAGATCGACCGGGCGACCTTCCGCACTCGCTCATCCGTCGAACCGTTGGGGTAGCAAAACAAATCCACCCGCCGGCCCAGCTCAGCCTCGAGTCGCTCACGGCTGTCGTGCAACTCGTGCTGGATTTCAGTTTCTGTCAGCGTGGGCAGGATGGGGTGGGTCATGGTGTGCGAACCTATCGTCAGGCAGCCATGGTCGCAGGCGCGCACCTCATCCCAGCTCATCATGTCGTAAGCCTCGTGCTCTGCAGGGATGGGCACGAAGCGCGGCGTGCAATCGCGCAGCACGTCCTGCGCATGTTGCCTTTGCGGCAGGGGCAGGGTTTTCATCCAGGCAATGAAACCTTCGAGGTGATGCGCAGGTGCATTCAAGGTTTGCGCGCAGTCCATCAGCCCTTCATTTGATAGACGCTTCAACCGGGCGCGGGCCTCGTGGTTCCACATCCACTGCCCGGCATCCACCAGGCCAGGGCAGACAAAAATCGTGGCCGGTATCTCAAGTTGCTCGAGTATGGGGCGGGCGATGCGGTACTGATTGCACAGCCCATCGTCGAAGGTGATGGCGAGCTGGCTGCGGCCAGCCCCAGCGGGCGCGGGCACACCGTCCAGAATTTCTCGAACCATGAGATCGAGCGCCACGATGTCGTAGTGCTGCTTCAGCCACGACATCACGCGGCGGAACTCTCCCGGAGGCATCGTGCTTCCACCCACGCCGTGCAGCATGAGGATGCGGCGCACCGGATGGCGGTGCGCGAGCCAGTGCGACACCCCACTGCCGAGCGCCACCGCTAAAGCGGAGGTTCGCGCGTAGCTTTTGAGTGCGCTTGGAGCCGTGAGAGGGGAATCAGCCATGCAGGTCTGGAAAGTTGCGGTACAGATTGTCTTAAGCCCAAAAAGGGCTCGAAATCGTTAAATCCACTATACAAATATTTACGTGTATGAAGAAACCCACCCCCCTGAATGAACGGCGGGATAAATACCCCCATCACCAAGGCCGAGCCGTATGTACGAAAGGGCGACACAAACACGGGAACAGTGGACCATCATTTCATACAACACCCGATAAAAACAGGAAATAAGTCACCAAGTTGCACCTTGAAGTTGAGCCCCACCGAACCTTCAGCGCATCTGAATGGCGTCGCAGCAACACGCCAATCCGGCCTTTGCCTAGTTTTATTCAATCAATCGCATTAGAACTTTTAATTGTTCTTTTCAATTATTGCGGCCTAAGCTGCAACGGTCGCATCAAGCACCTCGAAGCGATGACAACCTCAAGGAGACAACCATGTCGAACGATTTGAAATGCCCGGTGGCGCACAGCACCCACACCAAGACGGTCGCCGGGGCGATGGGCAACGCCAATTGGTGGCCCAACCAGCTCAACCTCAAAATGCTGCACCAGCATGCGCCGGTGTCCAGCCCGATGGGCGAGGCGTTCAACTATGCCGAAGAGTTCAAGACGCTCGATCTCGACGCCGTGGTCAAAGACCTCAAGGCGCTGATGACCGATTCGCAGGACTGGTGGCCTGCGGACTACGGGCACTACGGCCCGCTGTTCATCCGCATGGCTTGGCACGGCGCCGGCACTTACCGCATTGGCGACGGGCGCGGCGGCGCGGGCAGCGGCTACCAGCGGTTTGCGCCGCTCAATAGTTGGCCCGACAACGTCAATCTCGACAAGGCGCGTCGTCTGCTGTGGCCGATCAAGCAGAAGTATGGCCGCAAGCTGTCTTGGGCCGATCTCTACATTCTCACCGGCAATGTGGCCCTCGATTCGATGGGCTTCAAGACCTTTGGTTTCGGTGGCGGACGCGCCGATGTGTATGAGCCGGAAGAAGATACTTACTGGGGTTCGGAGAACACCTGGCTGGGCGATACGCGCCAGGGCACGCAGCAAGCCGACCTCGAAAACCCGCTCGCCGCCGTGCAGATGGGGCTGATTTACGTCAACCCGGAAGGGCCGGGCGGCAAACCCGATCCGCTGGCTTCGGCGCAGATGGTGCGTGAGACCTTCGCGCGCATGGCGATGAACGACGAAGAGACCGTGGCGCTCACCGCCGGGGGGCATACCTTCGGCAAATGCCACGGCGCCGGGCCTGCCACGCATGTCGGGCCAGCGCCCGAGGCGGCGCCGGTGGAGGAGATGGGGCTGGGCTGGATCAGCAGCTACAAGAGCGGCAAGGGCGGCGACCAGATCGGCAGCGGCCTGGAGGGCTCTTGGACGCCGACACCGACGCAGTGGGACATGAGCTACTTCGAAGTGCTGTTCGGCAATGAGTGGGAGAACGTCAAAAGCCCGGCGGGCGCGCATCAATGGGTGCCCAAGCAGAACACCGACAAGAACATGGCCCCGTCAGCGGCGGATGTGTCGAAGAAAGTCCCCATCCTGATGACCGATGCCGACATGGCCATGCGCGTCGATCCGATCTACGAAAAGATTTCTCGCCACTTCATGGCCAACCCGGACGAGTTCGCCGACGCCTTCGCCCGCGCCTGGTTCAAGCTCACGCACCGCGACATGGGGCCGCGCACCCGCTATCTCGGCAAGCTCGTGCCCAAGGAAGAGCTGATCTGGCAAGACCCGGTGCCTGCGGTCGATCATCCGCTGATCGACGCGGCGGACATTGCGGCGCTCAAGGCCAAATTGCTCGCTTGCGGCCTGTCCATCCCCCAACTGGTCGGCACCGCCTGGGCGTCGGCCTCAACCTTCCGCGGCAGCGACAAGCGCGGCGGCGCCAACGGCGCGCGCATCCGCCTCGCACCGCAGAAAGACTGGGAAGCCAACCAACCCGCCGAGCTGGCCAAGGTGCTGTCCAAGCTCGAAGCCCTCCAGAACGAGTTCAACGCGCAGGCTGTGGGCGGCAAGAAAGTATCGCTGGCCGACCTGATCGTGCTGGGCGGTTGCGCCGGGGTGGAAGCGGCTGCGAAGAAGGGCGGGGTCGACGTCAAGGTGCCGTTCTCACCCGGACGTACCGACGCCACGCAGGCGCAAACCGATGTGGCGTCGTTCGCCGTGCTCGAACCCAAGGCCGACGGCTTCCGCAACTACACCCGCAAGGGCTATGCCGGTTATGCCGCTGAATTGCTGGTCGACCGGGCGCAGTTGATGAACCTGAGCGCGCCCGAGATGACAGTGCTGATCGGCGGCATGCGCGCGCTGAACACCAACGTCGGCAAATCGCACCACGGCCTGTTCACCCAGCGACCGGAAACCCTGAGCCCCGACTTTTTCGTCAACCTGCTCGACATGGGCACGAAGTGGGAGCGCACCACAACCGAAGGCGTGATGGAGGGCCGCGACCGCAAGACCGGGGCGCTGAAGTGGACGGCCACCACGGTCGATCTCATGTTCGGCTCGAACGCCCAGCTTCGCGCCATTGCCGAGGTGTATGCCGGCAGCGATGCGCAGCAGAAGTTCGCGCACGACTTCGCCGCGGCCTTTGGCAAGGTGATGAATCTGGATCGATTTGACCTAGGAGTCTGTCGGGCTTGAGTCGCGTAGAGCGAAAAAAGGGTGTGGGGATGGCCTGTGGCGGCGGATTTGCCGCCCCATAGCCCAAGCTATGGGG
>NZ_JBYCKI010000175.1:0-4679 GCF_057473305.1 Thiomonas sp. TH-17 | reverse complement strand
TGATGGATGCGATGTTAGCCGAAGAGCCGAAATGGCGACATTTGATAGTAACTTGCAGCGCCGAAGGCAACTTGGCAACGCAGTATCGCAATAAAACACAAGTTTCGATGCTGCTCTTGTCCGAAGATACCAATGATCGCAGCTTGGTCATGACGAGCAGTACAACCAACCTTCTGCTGGCAGGCAGCGGGCTCTTGCAAGGCAAGCCCGGCGCGGAGGCCGCCGCCGCCATTACAGAGGCGCTTTTTTCTCGCTATGGCGACGCGTTAGCAGCATGGGGTGCGCGCCTACAAGATGCCATCGTCTACCTCGGGGACGGCGCAAGTTGGGGTGCGGCGCGTGAGGCTGCGCTCAAGATGCTGGAAATGTCCGGCGGTGCCCTGCGGGTCATGACGGAAACACACTTGGGCCTGCGCCACGGGCCAATGGCATGGCTGCGTCGCAATTCTGCGTTGGTCTCGTTTTTGTCGGGCGATGAATCTTTGCGCTGCTATCAAACCGACCTGCTGCGAGAACTTACCGAAAAGAAGCTGGCGCGCCATCGCATCGTGGTTGGTGAAAACTTGGATCCGACGTACGTCGGAGATGAAGGCTTGGCGATCGATCTTGCGGGACTGTACGCATTGCCGCCGATACAGCAAGCAATGGTCCACATTGTGATTGCCCAACTGCTGGCCTTCTTTCAGTCTATTGCCCAGGGACAGTCGCCGGACGCCCCCTCACAGGGAGCTTTGACGCGCGTGGTCCAACCATTCCCCATGCATCGGAGTAAAACAGCATGAAACCGATTTTGGTCGCTGGCGAAATCAACGTTGATCTGGTGTTCGGTGGTTGCCCCAGCATGCCGATGCCAGGTACGGAGATTCTGGCGGAGATTTTTCAACAAGTGCCTGGCAGCTCCTCGATGATCTGCGCAATGGGACTGGCGCGACTGGGCGAAGCGGTGAGCTTTGTCGGCCGCGTTGGCGATGATGAGCGCGGTAAATTTTGCCTTGATGCATTGCGTACGGCGGGCATCGATGTCACGGCGGCGCGGAACCATGCCACGCTATCGACGGGTCTCACGGTTGCAATTTCGACGGCTGCCGATCGGGCGCTAGTGACTTTCCCGGGAGCTATCGCGGCACTCTCAGTCGACGACGTGAGTGATGCCTTACTCGAATCTGCACGGCATCTTCACGTCTCTTCGTACTTTCTCCAAGCGCGTTTGCGACCGCATTTGCCAGCGCTGTTTGCGCGCGCCCACGCACTGGGCCTCAGCACCTCGCTCGACCCTGGCCACGATCCCGAGCAACGCTGGGGTGACTTCGATGAGTGGCAGGCGCTGCTTCGACAGGTGGATGCATTCTTGCCAAACCAGGTCGAAGTTTGTGCGATTACTCGCACGGATGACGTGCAGCAAGCATTGACCAAGCTGACCAATGGCGTGACTCAAACGGTGGTGAAGTGCGCAGAGAATGGCGCAGTCACGCTGGATTCCGCGCACGCGGTACTGCAAGTCGCTACCCGGTCGCCGGACCGCGTGGCTGACAGCACCGGCGCCGGGGATTCGTTTGACGCTGGCTTTTTGCATGCTTGGCTCGCTCAGCAACCGCTAGGCGAATGTCTGCGTTGGGGCAATGCGTGTGGCAGCCTATCGTTGCGCGGCTTTGGCGGCACCGCGACTCAAGCCGATATTAGTGAAGTACGGACTTGGTTAAAGCACGCGCCATGATCACCGTACTGGGCATCAATACAGCCATTGATCGCTGTATTGACTTGTCCGTACTGCGACCGGGCACGGTACAGCGGGCAACCGGAGTGCGTGTTGCACCAGGCGGCAAGGGTTTACACGTTGCACAAACGATCGTGGCCTTGGGTGAGCGGGCACGGCTTGTCGGAATGGATGACGCTGCGCACGCTGCGCTGCTGACCGACCATTTGCGACAGCGTGGAGTGGAATGGTATCCAACACGGAGCTTGCAGCCGCTACGTCAGTGCATGGCGTTGCGCGAAGACAGTGGCTGCGTGACTGAGGTATTGGAGCCCGGACCAACAGTCGATGCCGCGCGGAGGAAAGCACTATGGGATCGAGTTGCCTCGATGTTAGATTCCTCTGATGCGCTGGTGTTGAGCGGCAGCTTGTCTGAGGGATTTTCCACCGACACGTATGCACAGTTGGTAAGGGAAGCAAAGCGTCATAGTTTGTTGTGCCTCGTCGATGCCAGCGGTGAAGCATTGCGACAAGCGGTTCATGCGTGTCCATGGTCAATCAAACCCAACACAGATGAAGCATCGGCCCTCGTGGGTCACCCCGTACTGAGCATCGCGGACGCAGTGGAATCCGTGCTCTCTTGGCGCGCCTTGGGCATAGCTCGCCCTGTACTGACACTGGGCGCGAAGGGCGCAATTGCATGCGATGACGGCGGGATCTACCACGCCTGGAGCAACGGCGTCGCGACCCGTAACGCAGTGGGATCGGGGGACTGCTTTTTGGCGGCGATGGCAGTCAGCGCCGTGCGTGGCGATTCGGTCGAAGCGTCGCTTCGACTGGCCGTCGCCTGTGGCGCTGCAAACGCTGAAAATGAAGAAACCGGTTCTGTCACACTGGCCCAGGTGCAGACATGGACCCCGCGCGTCGAGCTTGCGCGTTTGGGCGATGCGGATTACTTGCCATCGCATCGCTAGCAAGACCATGAACGCGCTTTGCTATACGAAACATCAAAGTACCAGAAGAGTGGGGGAAATGAAGGATCGGCTGGACTCAACGACGCGAGCCTCTGGGCTGAGCGCACCGCAAGCGACGGGAATTGATGAGTTCCTGACACATGTGAACAAGGTTCTAGCGAGGCCGGAACGATGTGCCGTGATCGAGTCCATATATCCGAAACACTCTCGGCAAGCAGCCAGTGTGCGACAGGTGTGGCCCGCATGCCGCGCATCCACACTTCCCAGCATTGGTAAGCGCACACCCAAAGGATGGAGCCGATCATCCGCTACTGCGTGCACTCAGTAAGAGCAAGGCCCAAGGCATCAACAGCCAGTCATTGTCATTCAACACACAAGCTTACGCATCACCGTCCTGTTCCATTATAGCAACCCGGGACTCAGTCCAACCGGTCATCACGCTCGTGTCAAGCCCTGCGTTAACAGGTAATCCGCACGAATTTACGAATTGAGGCTGAGCCTAGAGGTTAATCAGATGCGGACCAGCAAAATGGCACTAATTATAATGTCGCTGTCAGGCGTTGGCGGCATTCTGTATGGCTATGACCTCGGTATCATTTCGGGTGCGCTGATGTTCATGAACAGCAGTCTCGCGTTGACACCTGCCGACTCGTCGCTAATCGTCGCTGCAGTGCTTGGTGGCGGCGCTTTCGCAACACTGTTCTCCGGACCGTTCGCTGACCGCTTTGGTCGCCGCTTATCACTAAATATTTCCGCAGTCGTTTTCATCGTAGGAATAGTTTTAGTTGTTTTCAGTCACAGCTTTATTGGCGTGCTTATCGGCCGCGTCGTGCAAGGCGTCGGAATTGGCATTATTACGATCGTAGTGCCATTATATCTTGTGGAAACAATGCCTCCGTCACTGCGAGGGCGAGGCGTAACGCTGTTTCAGCTATGTCTCACCTTCGGGATTTTGCTTGGTTATCTGATTGGCTATGCGCTCAATGCCAGTGGTGACTGGCGCATGATGTTTGCAACCATGCTCGTCCCGGCGATCGGTTTTCTGGCAGGTGGGCTATTTGCGCTGCCGCGTTCGCCGCGCTGGCTGTATCGACAAGGTCGAATCGAAGAGGCCAATGCAGTGCTGTCACGAATCCAACCCGCTACCGAGGCCAATCAAGCCATGGCAGAAATCAGGGCGGCCATTGGAGCGGAAACGAAGAATCAATCGAGCGACTGGCGTTTGCTGTTTCGACCTGGATATCGCAAGGCGTTTTATATTGCGTTAGCCATTGCGGTCCTGAACCAGCTTACCGGCATCAACACGGTGCTTCAGTTCAATACTCTCATCCTGCAGCAGTCAGGTCTGCACAATAACGCTACCGCGATACTTGGAAGCGTAGGCGTCGGGCTGGCAAACTTCGCCGTGACGATAGTTGCCTTCGCTCTAATTGATAAAATTGGCCGCAGACCATTACTGATATTGGGCACGGCGGGTTCAGGCATTGCCTTGCTTTTCCTTGGCATTGTCCATATGTTTTTTCCGGCTTCTCTCTTTGAAGGTTATGCAACGCTTGTTGGATTTGTTGCATTTGTCATTTTCTATGCGATCGGGCCCGGTGTGGTCGTGTGGTTGGCCATCTCTGAAGTCTTGCCGCTCGCTGTACGTGCCAAAGGCATGGCTGTAGCATTGTTTGCCAATTCACTGGCATCTGCGGGTCTTGCCATCGTATTCATGACTGCTATCCAGCTTTTGGGGTATGGTAGCGTGTTCCTGCTGCTGACTTTCTTTGCCTTCCTGTACTTCCTGGTGGCCATTCTTGCGTTACCTGAAACTAGGGGGCAGACGCTGGAGAGTATAGAGGAAGGGCTTATAGCTGGTGCGAAGCGTTCCAAAGACTCGCTTGCACCGACATTACTTAAGTGTCAAGACCCGCCTGGTTCTTTAATCGCCTGACGAAGATTTCGGGATGATTTTTGCGCCACAGGTCCATGGTTTGTCGAGGCGTGCGGTGACCCAGCGCGCGTTGCGG
>NZ_JBYCKI010000174.1:0-6254 GCF_057473305.1 Thiomonas sp. TH-17 | reverse complement strand
GTGATGGAAGGCGCGCGCGACGGCCGCACCGTGGCTGAGCTGATGAGCTATGGCCGCACCCTGCTCAGCCGCGACGAAGTGATGGACGGCGTGGCCGAACTCATTCCCGACATTCAGGTGGAAGCCACCTTCCCCGACGGCACCAAGCTCGTCACCGTGCACCAGCCCATTGCGTGAATCCCCCAATCTGGAGCGTTTCAATGATTCCTGGAGAAATCCTTTGCGCCGAGGGCGACCTCGCTCTCAACCCCGGCCGCGCTACCTTGAGCGTGGTGGTGGAAAACGCGGGCGACCGGCCCATTCAGGTCGGCTCGCACTATCACTTTGCCGAGACCAACCCGGCGCTGCGCTTCGACCGCGCGGCCGCGCGCGGCATGCGGCTGCATATTGCCAGCGGCACCGCGGTGCGCTTCGAGCCGGGCCAGCAACGCACCGTGGCCCTCGTGGCCTTCGCGGGCGATCGGGTGGTGATCGGCTTCCGGCAAGACGTGATGGGAGCGCTGTGATGGCCACGATCGCCCGCCGCGCCTATGCCGAGATGTACGGCCCCACCACCGGTGACCGCGTGCGCCTGGCCGACACCGACCTGCTCATCGAAGTGGAAAACGACTACACCCTGCGCGCCGGAGGCTATGGCGAGGAAGTGAAGTTCGGCGGCGGCAAGACCATTCGTGACGGCATGGGCCAGAGCCAGCGCACCCGCGCCGAAGGGGCGATGGATCTGGTCATCACCAATGCGCTCATCCTCGACCACTGGGGCATCGTCAAGGCTGATGTGGGCATACGCGGCCAGCGCATCGCCGCTATCGGCAAGGCCGGCAATCCCGACGTGCAGCCGGGTGTGGACATCATCATCGGCCCGGGCACCGAAATCCTCGCAGGGGAAGGAATGATCCTCACCGCCGGGGGTATCGACAGTCATATCCACTTCATCTGCCCGCAGCAGATCGACGAAGCGCTGATGAGCGGCGTCACCACCATGCTGGGCGGCGGCACCGGCCCGGCCACCGGCACCAACGCCACCACCTGCACGCCGGGGCCGGAGAACATCGCCCGCATGTTGCAGGCGGCCGATGCGTTCCCGATGAACCTCGGGTTCCTCGGCAAAGGCAACGCCAGTCGGCCCGACGCCCTGCGCGAACAGGTCGAGGCCGGGGCCATCGGCCTGAAACTGCACGAAGACTGGGGCACCACGCCGGCGGCGATCGACTGCTGCCTTTCGGTTGCGGAAGAAACCGATGTGCAGGTGGCGATTCACACCGATACGCTCAACGAGAGCGGCTTCGTCGAAGACACGATCAAAGCGTTCAAGGGCCGCACCATCCACACCTTTCATACCGAAGGCGCGGGCGGTGGACATGCGCCCGACATCCTGCGCGTGCTGGGCGAAGCCAATGTGCTGCCGTCCTCCACCAACCCGACCCGGCCCTTTACCGTCAACACCATCGACGAGCACCTCGACATGCTGATGGTGTGCCACCACCTCGACGCGGGCATCGCCGAAGACCTGGCCTTCGCCGAGAGCCGCATCCGCCGCGAAACCATCGCTGCCGAGGACGTGCTGCACGATCTGGGCGCCATCAGCATCATGTCCAGCGACAGCCAGGCGATGGGCCGCGTGGGCGAAGTCATTCTGCGCACCTGGCAGACCGCGCACAAGATGAAGGCGCAGCGCGGCTGGCTGGCGCCTCCGGCTTTGGGTGGCGCTCAGGGCAATGACCGTAACGACAACTTCCGCGCCAAACGCTTTATTGCCAAATACACCTTCAACCCCGCGCTGGCGCACGGCATCGCACACGAAGTGGGCTCGGTGGAGGTGGGCAAGTGGGCCGATCTGGTGCTGTGGCGGCCTGCGTGGTTCGGCGTGAAGCCCAGCGTGATTCTCAAAGGCGGCTTCATCGCCGCCGCACTGATGGGCGACGCCAACGCCTCCATCCCCACGCCCCAGCCGGTGCACACCCGGCCCATGTTTGGCGCCTTCGGCGGCGCGCGCACCGCCACCTCGCTGACCTTCGTGTCCCAGGCCGCGCTGGACAACGACATCGGCCAGCGTCTGGGCTTGCACAAGTCGCTCGCCGCCGTGCGCGGCTGCCGCAGCGTGAAAAAAGCCGACATGGTGCACAACGCCTACACCCCGCAGATGCAGGTGGACGCGCAGACCTACGAGGTGCGCGCCGATGGCGTGCTGCTCACCTGCGAACCCGCGACCGTGCTGCCGATGGCGCAGCGATATTTTTTGTTTTGAGCATGGCGCGGTCTGGCTGTTTTGCCGCAGATCGATAAATCAGGTTTGGGGCGAGTTGGCGGCTTAAACGCCGCGCAATGAAGCCGTCATCGCACTGTGCACTGTGCACTGCGCGGGGCGTCAACCCTTACGCTCGGCGCGGCTGCAGATGCGACCGTATCCACGCCGCGAACGCGTCTTCGCTCATCTCGCCAGAAGCGACGGCGAGCATGGTGAGCACGCAGGCGGCATCGTCGGCGGCGAGTTCATGGCCGTTGAGCATCAGGAACAACTCGGCGGCGACGAAGGCGGTGCGCTTGTTGCCATCGACGAAAGGATGATTGCGCGCCAGCCCCCAGCCGTATGCGGCGGCCAGCGCGGCGGCGTCGGGCTCGCCGTAGGCGGCCAGGTTCTCCGGCCGCGCCAGCGCCGATTCAAACAACCCCGCATCGCGCGTGCCTGAGGCGCCGCCATGCTCGGCCAACTGCTCTTCATGTACCGCCTGCAGTACTGCGGGGTCAAGCCAGATCCAGCGGCTCATTTGGCCAGTTCACGCAGGACGTTGCGCCGCTTTTTCATCACACTGCGTGCAGCAAGCATCTGCGACTCGAACTCGGCGCTGTAGGGCGATAGCATCACGGCGCCATTCGCCGCCTCGGTGACAAACACCGTGTCGCCCTTCTCCAGTTTGAGGCGGGCGAGGAGTTCCTTGGGCAGAATGACGCCCACGGAATTGCCGATCTGGGTGAGTTTGAGGGCGGACATGCGGTTCTCCTGACGACTGGTGCAGTCGGACAATGAAGTTATAACGGTTGTTATATTAGGCGGCGCCCCGAATTTCTGCAAACCCGTTTCTGCAAACCCTTTCACTCCGAATCCTCATGCTCACCGTCAACAAACATCTTCCCGCCGCGCGCGGCTTGGCCGCTGCGCTGGTGCAGCGCGCCGCCACAGTCAGCCTGGACTGGGACACGCGCAGCAAAAGCCGCTTTGACGCGCACGACAGCGCCGGCCGTCACCTCGCCGTGTTCCTGCCGCGCGGCACGGTGCTGCGCGGAGGCGACATGCTGGTGGCTGAAGACGGCTCGATGATCCGCGTAGTCGCCGCGCCGCAAGCCGTGCTGCAAGTGCGCGCCTGCCCGGCGCATGGCACGGCCACCGATCTGTCGCGAGCTGCCTATCACCTGGGCAACCGCCATGTTCAGCTCGAAGTGCAGGCCGACTATCTGCAGTTCGAGCCCGACCCGGTGCTGGCCGACATGCTGCGCCGCATGCACCTGATCGTTGCCGAAGTGCTCGCCGCGTTCGAGCCCGAGGCCGGGGCGTATGGCGAGGGTGGCGGGCATGGGCATGATCACGGGCCGGGTCACGATCATTCTCATGGGCATTGAGCTGCAAACCATCCCCGCCCCGCAGCTTGCGATGATGTGGCTGTCCTCCCCCGCTTTGCCGGTGGGCGGGTTCAGCTACTCCGAGGGGCTGGAAGCGGCGGTGGACGCGGGCTTCGTCACCGACGAAGCGCAAACGCTCGCCTGGCTGCGCGGTCAGTTGCAGCTCACGCTGGCCCGCAGCGAACTGCCGGCGGCCTGCGCCGCGCATGCGGCCTGGGCAGCAGCCGATCTCGCAGCCCTGCGCGCCGTGCAGACCTGGGTGCTGGCCGCGCGCGAAACTTTTGAGCTGCGCCAGCAAAGCCAGCAGATGGGCCGCTCCATGCTGGAGTGGCTGCGCCATCTGCGCCCAGACCATCCCGCGCTGCCGCTTGCCGCCCCACTCGAACCCGCGCCCGCCTGGCCGCTGGCCTTTGCCTTGGGCGGCTTGGCACTGGGGCTGGACGCCGAACAAATGGCGCATGCCCTGGCCTTCTCCTGGCTGGAGAACCAGGTGCAGGTGGCGATGCGCGTGGTGCCGCTGGGGCAAAGCAGCGGGCAGCGCCTGCTCGCCGCGCTCCTGCCCGACATTCCCGCTGCGGTCGAGCAGGCACGAAACCTGCAAGACCGCATGGACGACTGGCAGAGTTTTTCGCCGCTGCTGGCCATTCTCAGCAGCCGTCACGAAACCCAATATTCCCGCCTGTTCCGATCATGACCACCGCACACACCGCCAGCCCCCTGCACCACATTCCTCACCGCACCAAGCGCCTGCCGCCCTTGCGCGTGGGCATCGGCGGGCCGGTGGGTTCGGGCAAGACCACCCTGCTTGAAATGCTGTGCAAGGCCATGCGCAACCGCTACGACCTGGTGGTGGTGACCAACGACATCTACACCAAGGAAGACCAGCGGCTGCTCACGGTGGCAGGCGCGCTCGAACCCGAGCGCATCGTGGGCGTGGAGACAGGTGGATGCCCGCACACCGCCATCCGCGAAGATGCCTCGATCAATCTCGAAGCGGTCGACCGCATGCTGGAGCAGTTTCCGAATGCCGACATCGTGTTCATCGAAAGCGGTGGCGACAACCTGGCCGCCACCTTCAGCCCGGAACTCAGCGACCTGACGATCTACGTCATCGACGTGGCCGGCGGCGAAAAAATTCCGCGCAAGGGCGGCCCCGGCATCACCAAAAGCGACCTGTTCGTCATCAACAAAACTGACCTCGCTCCGCATGTGGGCGCCAACCTCGACGTGATGCGCGCCGACACCGAGCGCATGCGTCCCAACAGACCCTACGCCATGACCAACCTCAAGACCCTGGACGGGTTGGACGTCGTGGTGCAGTTCATCGAAAACAAGGGCTTGCTGCGGGCAGGCTGACTCTTGCATCTTCCAGTCATGCCGACCTCCACCCGACCGGGCTTGGGACGACTCGACCGACGCGCCCTCACCGCCACGGGCCTCACCCTGCTGGCACTGCATGTCGCGGCGTGGGGTTGGCTGCTGGCGCTGCTGCCCGGCCATCCGGCGCTGCTGGGCATCGGTGCGCTGGCCTACTTTCTCGGTCTGCGCCACGCCTTCGATGCCGACCACATCGCCGCCATCGACAACGTCACCCGCAAGCTGCGCCAGGACGGCCAGCGCCCGGTGGCGGTGGGGCTGTTTTTCTCGCTCGGACATAGCGGCGTGGTCGTGCTGCTGTCAGTGGTCGTGGCGCTGCTGGCGCGCGATGCCCATACGCTGATCCAGTCTGCAGGGGGGGGCCGGAGGGTGGATCGGCACGCTGGTCTCCGCCGGGTTCCTCACCCTGATCGGACTGGTGAATCTGGCCCTGTTCCGCCGCCTGCTGCGACTGCTGCTGGCCGCGCGTCGCGGCGAAGTCGTGAGTCAAGCCGCCGTGGAGGGTTTGCTCGCGCAGCGCGGCGGAATGAGCCGCCTGTTTCACGCGGTTTATGCCCGCATCCGCGCGAGTTGGCAGATGCTGCCGCTGGGTTTTCTGTTCGGCCTGGGCTTCGACACCGCGACCGAAGTAGCGGTGCTCGGGCTGTCTGCCGCATTCGCCCAGCACAGCCATTTTCCGGTGTGGGGCGTACTGGTGTTTCCCCTGCTGTTTGCCGCGGGCATGAGCCTGATGGACACCCTGGACGGCCTGGCCATGCTCAAGGTTTACGACTGGGCCATGCAGGACGCCGCTCGCAAACTGGGCTTCAACGTGGTCATCACCGGGCTGTCGGTATGGGTCGCGCTGCTCATCGGCGGGGTGGAGTGGCTGCAATGGTTCGGTGAACATGCGGGCGCCTCCGGCGGCGTGTGGGCCACTGTGCAGTCGCTCGATTTTTCCACGCTCGGACTGGCCGTGACGGCACTGCTGCTGGCGATCTGGGCGTTCGCCTGGCGGCACTATCGCGTGCGCTGAGAAAAGAGCCAAAAAAGAGCCGGGACGAGCCCGGCGAAGTCCAGCCAAGCCGGTCTCGGCTTGCGCCTTGACCGGCTTCCTCAAGGTTCAGGCCAGGAGCCTGTCGGACTTGAGGGTCGCGGGCTGCAAAAAGGCTGTGCGGCGTCCTGCGGCAGCGGCTTTTTGCCCCATAGCTTGGGCTATGGGGCGGCAAATCCGCCGCCACAGGCCATCCCCACACCCTTTTTTCGCTCTACGCGACTCAAGC
>NZ_JBYCKI010000173.1:0-3205 GCF_057473305.1 Thiomonas sp. TH-17 | reverse complement strand
GCGCTTCGCGCTCGCTGCCCCCCGAGGGGGCGCCGCCCGCCTTGAGGCGGCTCTGCGCCGGGCGGGAAGCCACCCGCACCGACAGATCGCCTTCGGCGACACGCTGCGCGACAGAGACGGCTTCGCTCAAGGGACGGGTGATGGAGCGAATCTGCAGCCAGGTGAACACAATGCCCAGAACGAGGGCGATGCCTGCGCCAACCGCACTCCAGGTCCAGGCGGCGTTGGCCATTTGATCGACCTCGGATTGCGTTTGCTTGCCTTTGGCGCGCTGTTGGGCGATGAGGTCGAGAATCTGTTTGCGGACTTGCCGCCACAGCGGGGTTTCCTCTTTGCTGATGACGAGCGAAGCGGCCATCTGATCTTCTTTGGCGATCGAGATCACGTGGGGGAAAACCGCAACCTGCTGTTGCCGCAATCTGGCGACTTCCGCCAGCGCCTTGCTCTGCGCCGGGTTGTTGGCAGCAAGCTTCTGTGCGCCTTGCAGGGCGGTATCAAAGTCCGCCTGCGCCGCTTTCAGGTTGGCATAGCCCTGTTTGTTGGCGGGGTCGAGCACCACATTGCGCAAGGCCTGGCCCGATTGCAGACCTTGGGCGTACATCTCCTGCAAGCGGTGTTCGTAGGCAAGGTCGGTGTGAATATAGGTGTCGAACTTGCCTTGAATGTGGGACATGCCGCTGAGGCTGACCCCCATCGCGGCGATGAACAGGAGAAACACCAGCCCTGAAGAAAGGGACATTTTGGTGCGGATTCTGAGGTTTTGAAGGAGTGTGTTCATACGTGATCTCCGGGAGATGCTGGAGTGACTTGTGAGTCGGGTGGCAGTGACAAATCGGCCAGAGCCGACAACAAGGGCTCGGGACGGCCCACGCCATAGCCTTGCACGGCATCGACGCCGTTGTTTCGCAGGATGTCGATGGTGGCCGCGTCTTCGACAAATTCGGCCACGGTGCGCAGGCCCATGCTGCGGGCCACGGTGCAGATGGCGGCCACCATGGTCTGGTCTTGCCGGGATGCGGCGAGGTTCTTGATGAAGATGCCGTCGATCTTGAGCTGGTCGAACGGAAAGGTCTTGAGATAGGCGAAGCTCGCCAGCCCGGTGCCGAAGTCGTCGAGCGAGACGGCCGCGCCCAGCGCGCGCAGGCCGCGCAGCAGCGCCAGAGCCTGCTCGGGGCTGCGAATGGCCGTGGTCTCGGTGATTTCGAAGCACAGTTTGTCGGTTGGAATGCCGCTGCCCAGCACCGCGCCCCGCAGATCGTCGAGTAGCTGCACATCGGAAAGACTGCTGCCCGACAGATTGATCGAGACTTTGCCCAGTTGCGGCAGTGCGGCAGGGAAGGCGGCGAGTTGATGCAGGGTGTGGCGCAGCACCCAGCGGTCGATGGCCGGCATGAGGCCGTGGCGCTCGGCCAAGGGCAGGAAGGCGGCCGGAGACTGCAATTCACCGTCCACCCGCCAGCGCAGCAGCACCTCGAAGGAAACTTCGGGAGCGCCATGCAGATCGACAATGGGTTGCGCATAAAGCTGAAAACCACAGACGCTGCCTTCATGGCTTTGCGCGTCGTCCCACGGTTCGGCGCGCAGCGCGGTTTCCATCAGGCTGATGAGGCGGCGTTGTGCGCGCCGCTGTTCGATGAGCGATTCGCCCTCGTCGTGGGCGAAGTGAATGCGGTGGTCAAAGCGGTCGCCCGCCACCTGGGTGGCCAGCGCCAGCAAGGCCATCTGCTCGGTGGCGCCCAGCTCGGGCCGCAGCGGCACGGCGCCAATAGCCACATGCAGCCAGACAGCCTGGTCGTCGAACTGGAAGCGGCGGCCGTCGAGCGCCTTCCAGACGCGCTCGGAGGTTTGCTGCGCCTTTTCGAACGTGGGAGCGATCAGGGAGAAATAGCCGTCATGCGTGCGGGCCAGACTGCATTCGCCCCCGCAGGCTTCCTGCAGGGTGTGACCGATGGCGCGCTCGACGTCCTGCTTGTGTTGCGGGCCGACGAGTTCTTCAATGGCGTCGAGCTGCATGATCTCGACCCCCAGAAGGTGGGTTGAAGGCCGGGGCTCGGCCGACTCGATGGCGCGCGCATAGCCGCGGTCATTGAGCAGGCCGGTCAGCAGGTCTTCGTGCGCCAGCCGGCCCATCTGGCGCTGCGCCCAGCGCTGTTGCGCGATGGTGGCGATGCCCAGCAGGCTGATGACCCCGAACACGGCCACCAGCACCGACTGATCGGCCCACTTGTAGGCGATATCGGCCCCGTGGCCCAGCATCTGTTTGGCCAGCACCATTTGCGCCACGCCAGTGAGCATCAGCCCCAGATGCGACAGGGTGGAACTGAAGCGGAACACCAGAACCGCCAACAACAAAATGGCCAGGTAGCGCAGCGAGCTGGCATAAGCGTCGGCGCCCAGATGGATCAGCCAGGCGCTGCCCGCGGTGAACAAGGCCCAGGCCAGCAGCCAGAGCAGGGCCGCCTGTCGATGTTGCGGGGCGCCGGTGCACAAAGGACGCGTTTTGTGCAGCCACGCTTCAGTGTCTCGCACGATCAGCTCGGTCACACGGGTGAAGAACAACACGCCGAATGCGGTCGAGAAGCCATAGACGAACACCAGCAGATTCAGCGGCAAAACGCGCCATTCGGGCGTGTTGACATATTGCGCGATGCCCAGAACGAGATCGAGCGCGACGCACCCGAGCAGGATGCCGTAATACTGCAGCGCGTCGCGCACGGCGGTGCGGTCGTCGTCGGGCGCGGTGCGCAGACGGCGCAGCGCCCAGGCGGCCAGCAGCATCGACAGGGCGAAGCTGCCCGTGCCGAGCAAGGCGCCTGAGAAGGGCTGCTGCTGGATGAGCGCATTCCAGATCAGCACGCCTAAAGCTGCAGGGGCGACTGCGGCCGCGCCGTAGGCGGCGACGAAACCGTAGGCGATGCCATTGGCTGGCCAGATGATGGAAAAAGGCAGGTGGTCGATGCGAAACCACTGCACCGTGAGCTGCGCCGCGAGCATCCAGCTCGCCGCGATGATCAGCCCGCGCAGCGCGTGCACGTGCAGGGGTGCGGCGGTGCGGGGCGGTGCGGTGGAAAACAGGGACGACATGATGCGGGTGTGGAGAAGGGACTTAGAACCGCACGAATTCCGGCTGCAGTTGCGTGAGCACCGGCAGGCTGTCCTCGGTAGCCGCCCGGGCCTTACCCGCAGCAGGCCGCGTGGTTTGTTT
>NZ_JBYCKI010000172.1:0-5840 GCF_057473305.1 Thiomonas sp. TH-17 | reverse complement strand
GGCGACATCAGCGCCAGCGGCTGTTTGTCCTCGTTCCAGCGCCGGGCGAAATCGGCGTAGGTCGGCACCCACAGACCGGGCTGCTGCTCGATGCCGAAATGCAACTCGCCCTGATACTCGACCAAGGTGACTGTGCGGTCGAGGTAAAAGGGCAAAGTCTGGTCATAAGTGCCCACGGCGTAGAACGGCTGGCCCGGCTGAATCCAGGGCCGGATGGCGTTGACCACATCCTTGGTTGAAGCCGTGCGGCCCAGAATCTGGAACTGCTGGATGCCCAGCGAGAACCCCAGCGTCATTGCCACACTGACCAGCAGCACGGCTGCCGTGCGCCGTCCCTGCGCCTCCCAGCGCCAGGCCACAAGCCCGCTGATCAGCGCCAGCGCTGCGGTGCCTTCGAGCCACCAGCCGAACTGCTGATAAAGAGCGCCGGGCGTGGTGGCGTTGCCCAGTCGGTGTAGTTGCGTCAGGCCGATGACGCCCGCCAGACCTAGCAGAGCGAGCAGACCGAATTGCCAGCGCAGGGCGCCGCCGCGAACTCGGTCGAAATAGTCGGCCACGAGCAGCGCCAACGCCGGAAAGATGGGCAGGATGTAAGACGGCAGCTTCGATTTGGAGATGCTGAAAAACACAAAAATGAACACCGTCCAGATCACCAGCATGCCTTGTGCGTGCAGCGTGCGGCCCTGCGCGCTGCCAAAGGCGGCGCCGCGCTGCGCAGGCCGCGCCGCACCGCGCCAGAGGGCGGGAACGAGGCTGCCCAGCCAGGGCAGAACGCCCAGAATCAGAATGGGAAAGAAGTACCACCAGGCGCCGGGGCGGTGGAGCTTGTCGGTGAGAAAGCGGGTGAACTGCTGGTAGATGAAAAAGTAGTCGAAAAACTCGGGGTTGCGCACCTGCACCCAGATGAACCAGGGCGCGGCAATGGCCAGAAAAATGAGCAGGCCGCTGACGATGTAAAGCCGCGTCCACAACTTCCAGTCGCGGTAAATCAGGGTGTAGAGCACCAGCGCCGCGCCGGGCAGCAGAATGCCGATCAGCCCCTTGGACAGCATGGCCAGCGCCATGAAGGCCCAGGTGGCCCACATCCACCATCGAGTCTGCGCACGGCTCGCATCGGGCCGCTGCGCCAGCAGGAAGGCCATCAGACTCGCGGACATGGTGGCTGCGGTGCCCATGTCCAGCGTGTTGATGTGGCTCATCGCGTTCCAGTAAAACATGCTGGCCAGCACGCCAGCGGCAAACACCCCGGTGCGCCGGTTGAACAGCCGCGTTCCGGCCCAGCCGGTGAACAGCACCGTGAGCAGGCCGGTGAGCCCGGTCCACAGACGCGCCTGCCATTCGCCAAAGCCGAATGCCTCGTAGCTCACCGCGGTCGCCCAGTATTGCAGCGGCGGTTTTTCGAAGTATTTGAAACCGTCGAGCCGGGGCGTGACCCAGTCGCCCGTCACCACCATTTCCCGCGGAATTTCGGCGTAGCGGCCTTCGTCTGTCGGCACCAGATCGCGCCAGCCCAGCGTGCCCAGCCAGAGAACGACGAGCGCGGCAAACAGCACCCAGGTCAGGCCGCGGCCGGGGCCGGTGTCTGAATCGGAAAAGTCTTGTGTGGAATGCGACATGGGAAAAGCGTGTTCTGTGCAAGGCCGGGAGCCTGGCGGATAGCCGAGCATGGTAACGGGCTGTTCCTTGCACGCTACTGAGGGTCGGTGCTGCAATGCACAGCACACGAAACTGAAACGGAGACTCTCATGACCTGGCCCACCCATGATGTGACCAACCAAGCCCCGCCCTTGCAGGATTACAACCTGTTCACCGCCGATCCCGCGCTGCGCGAGGCGCTTGCCCGTGCTGGCGGTGGCTGGGCGCAGGAGCAACTCACGCGGCAGGGGGCGGAGCTTGGCGCCGCCGCCAGCTACGAGCAGGGGAGGTTGGCAAACCAGAACTCGCCGGTTCTGCGCGCTTTCGATGCAAGGGGCTTTCGCCGCGACCAGATCGAGTTTCACCCGGCCTGGCACGCGTTGATGAGCGACATCGCCCGGCGCGGCCTGCACACCGGCCCGTGGGCGCAGCCGCAGCCGGGCGCGCATGTGGCGCGGGCGGCGGGCTTCATTTTGCAGACGCAGATCGAAGCCGGGTCGATGTGCCCCACCACCATGACTTATGGCGCGATTCCCGCGATGTCGCGCGACGCCCTGCTGGCACGCGACTGGCTGCCCACGCTGATGCGCCCGGAATACGATCCGCGCGACCTGCCGCTGGCGCAAAAGCGCGGCGGGCTGATCGGCATGGGCATGACCGAAAAGCAGGGCGGCTCCGATCTGCGCACCAACACCACCCGCGCCGAACCTGATGGCGCGGGCGGCTACCGTCTGACCGGGCACAAGTGGTTTTTTTCCGCCCCGCAATGCGATGCCCATCTCGTGCTGGCGCAGACGGCGGGCGGTCTGAGCTGCTTTTTCGTGCCCCGCTGGGCGCCGGACGGCAGCAAGAATCCGGTGCTGATCCAGCGACTCAAAGACAAGCTGGGCAACCGTTCCAACGCCTCGTCCGAAGTGGAATTTCAGGGGGCTTGGGGGCATTTGCTCGGCGAAGAAGGGCGCGGCGTGCCGACCATTCTCGAAATGGGCACTTATACCCGGCTGGATTGCGTGCTGGGCACCACCGGGCTGATGCGCCAGGCGCTGAGCCAGGGGGTGCACTACGCGCGACACCGCCACGCTTTCGGCGCCGCGCTGATTGACCAGCCGCTGATGCGCAATGTGCTGGCCGACATGGCGCTGGAAGTCGAGGCCGCCATCGCGCTGGCTCTGCGGCTGGCGCAGGCCTTCGACTCGCAGCACGACGAGGCGCAGTCGCTGCTGCGGCGCCTGCTCACGCCGGCGGGCAAGTTTCGCATCTGCAAACGCGGCGCCGAACTCGCGGGCGAGGCGATGGAGGTGCTGGGCGGCAACGGCTACGTCGAAGACGATTTGCAGGCTCGCATCTACCGCGAGATGCCGGTGAATTCCATCTGGGAAGGATCGGGCAATGTGATGTGTCTGGACGTGCTGCGCGCCTTGGGCAAGAACCTGCGCACCGCCGACGCCCTGATGGCCGAACTCGCCCCGGCGCAGGGACGCAACGCCCATTTCGACGCGCATCTGCAGCGCTTCTCGGTGGCCCTGCGCGATACCGACGCGCAGCAATCGCGCGCCCGGACGCTGACCCACGACCTCGTGCTGGCCGTGCAGGCCGCATTGTTGCTACGCCACGCGCCGGAGCCGATCGCCCAGGCTTTCTGCGCATCCCGGCTCGGGGGTGAATGGGGCGGAGGCTTCGGCACCTTGAGTAAGGCGACGGATTTCGATCTGCTGCTCAGTCGGGCGCTGTAAACGGCATGAGCAGAGCTCAATTCAAAATACGGAACTTGATTGGCACCAGCACCCAGGAAGTGACCGACTGACCGTTGCGCGTGGCGGCGACGAAGCGCCACTGCGCCACGGTCGCCTCGGCGGCCTCGTCCAGCCGCGGATAGCCGGTGGACGACATGAGCTTGATCTGCAGCGGGCGCCCGTTCGGGCCGACCTGCACCTTGAGTAGGGCCGTACCCTCCTCGCCCAGTTGGCGTGACAGACGGGGATAAGGTGGCGGCGGATTGTCGAGATACTCAGCCTTGTACGAGGCCGCAGTCTCCACGACGGGCTCGGGCGCAGCGGAGACCGCCGCCTCGGGGTGGGGCGGGTTGGGCGCCGCTATGGACGTGGCGACCTGCGGGGCCGCACTGTGCGCGGCAGCTATCGCCGGGAGGTCGGGAGCAGGGGGGACCGCAGGCGCTACGGTCGGCTCGATCGGCGGCGTGTTCGTGCGTGGCAAGACTGGCTTCGGTGGCTGTGGGCGCTGGGGTGCCGGTGGGACCTGCGGGCTCGGATGCGGCGGAGCGGGCCGGGCGAAGTGCTTTTTCGGGGGGGCGGGCTGCGTTTTTTCGGGCGGCGGCACGGCCGCAGCCGCCTGGGTTGGCGCAGGGGGCCGCGCGGCAGGCAGCGGCCCCTTCTGCAAGGTGATCCATTCAATCCGCTGTTCCGGCTTGTTGGGCGCCTGGGTGGGCGTGAACACCAGCCAGGCGAGCAGCAAGGCGTGCGCGAGCAGAACGCCGAACGCGAGGGCGAGCAGGGGGATGGGCCGAGGCGGGGGCGTCAGAGAGGGAAGGGTGTTCATTACGACAAGTTGGCGTGTCCGGGCGCTTTGAGCGCCCCCAGGGCCGGGCTAGGCCCAGCCCGCCCCCCGTGCGGGTCAAGGAAACTTGGGGCGGCCCAGCGTTTCCTTGAGACGCTGGGCAGACAAACCGCATGAATATAATCTGACAAATTTTGTGCGCCTGAAGTGTTGCCGCCCTGCGGTGACCCTCAAGGGGCCTGACGGACGGGCAAATTGGCCTCACAGCTATTTGCGCGCCGCGCCCCAGATTGTCGGCCAGGCTGGCGATCCATTCCAAAATCCGGGCGCTCACCGGAGAATTCTCATGCTGTCCATGCTGCCCAAAGCCGTTCTGGTTCTCGCCGACGGCTCGATCTTTCGCGGACTCTCCATTGGCGCGAGTGGGCAGACGGTTGGCGAAGTGGTGTTCAACACCGCTATGACCGGCTATCAGGAAATCCTGACCGATCCCAGCTACTGCCGCCAGATCGTCACCCTGACTTATCCGCACATCGGCAACGTCGGCGCCAATGCGCAGGACGTGGAAGCAGCCCAGGTGCATGCCGCCGGGCTGATCATCAAGGATCTGCCGCTGCAGATGTCGAACTATCGCGGCGAACAGACGCTCGACGCCTATCTGCGCCAAAACGGTACGGTGGCCATCGCCGGGATCGACACCCGCAGGCTGACGCGCCACTTGCGCACCGAGGGCGCGCAGAGCGGCTGCGTCATTGGCCTGGAGGCGGGGCAAGACATCACCGATGCCGTGATTCAGACGGCGCTCGATGGCGCGCGCGGCTTTGCCGGTCTGGCCGGTATGGATCTGGCCCGCGTCGTCACCACGCCGCAACCCTACGAGTGGACGCAGACCGACTGGTCGCTGGAGCGAGGTTATGGCGAAATGACCCAGCCCCTGCGTCATGTCGTGGCCTACGACTTCGGCGTGAAGTTCAACATCCTGCGCCTGCTGGCGGCACGCGGCTGCCGCGTCACCGTGGTGCCCGCGCAAACCTCTGCAGCCGACGTGCTGGCGCTGCGGCCCAACGGTGTGTTCCTCTCCAACGGCCCGGGTGACCCCGAGCCCTGCGATTACGCCATTGCCGCGACCCAGAGCATCATCGCCGCCGACATGCCGACCTTCGGCATCTGCCTCGGGCATCAGATCATGGGGCTGGCCGCCGGCGGCAAGAGCTTCAAGATGAAATTCGGCCACCACGGCGCCAATCACCCGGTCAAAGACCTGGACAGCGGCCGCGTGTCCATCACCAGCCAGAACCACGGTTTTGCGGTGGACGCGGCCAGCCTGCCCGACACCGTGCGCACCACCCATGTCTCGCTGTTCGATGGCACGCTGCAAGGGCTGGCGTGGAAAGACAAACCCGCTTTCTGCTTTCAGGGGCACCCGGAAGCCAGTCCCGGGCCGCATGACATCGGCTACCTGTTCGACCGTTTTATCGGTCTGATGGACCGCGCCTGAGACTGCCCATGGACCAGATGTTCGGCGTCGTCAATCTGTGGACCTATGTGCTCGGGGTGATTTTCATCGTCCTGCTGCCGGGGCCGAACTCGCTGTATGTGCTGAGCGTGGCGGCGCAGCGCGGGGTGAGCCAGGGCTATCGGGGCGCGTTCGGGGTGTTTCTGGGCGACACGGTGTTGATGGTGCTGGCCGC
>NZ_JBYCKI010000171.1:0-2804 GCF_057473305.1 Thiomonas sp. TH-17 | reverse complement strand
CCGCCTCAAGCCAGCTCGATCCGGCGCCCTACTGGGTGAGCGAAAAACTCGACGGCGTGCGCGCCTTCTGGGACGGCCGGGTGCTGCGTTTTCGCAGAGGCAACCCGGTGCCCGCTCCAGCGTGGTTCACCGCTGCGCTGCCCCCGCAACCGCTGGACGGCGAGCTGTGGATCGCCCGCGAACGCTTCGACCAGGTTTCGGGCATCGTTCGCAGCCAGCCGCCCAACGACCGCGACTGGAAGCAGGTGCGCTATATGGTGTTCGAGTTGCCCAATGCGCCGGGCAGCTTTACCGAGCGCATTGCCCGCATGCGCACGCTGGTGGAACGGGCGCAGGCGCCCTGGCTGCAAATGGTGCCGCAGTTCCGCGTGCCCAACTCCGCCGCGCTCAAGCAGCAACTCGACAAAATCGTGAAGCAAGGCGGCGAGGGCCTGATGCTGCACCGCGCCGATGCGCCGTATCAAACCGGCCGTCAGGATGTGCTGCTCAAGCTCAAACCCTGGCAGGACGCCGAAGCCACCGTCATCGGCTACACGCCGGGAAAAGGGAAATACGCGGGGCTGACTGGAGCGCTGGAAATGCGCATGCCCGACGGCAAGACCTTTCGCATCGGCTCCGGCCTGAGCGACGCGCTGCGCCGCAACCCGCCCCCCATCGGCACCCTCATTACCTACCGCTACCAGTCGCTCACAGCCTCGGGTCTTCCCCGCTTCGCGCGCTATCTGCGTGTGCGTGCGCCCGAATGACGCCGTGATGTTCGCAACGCGCTAGGAGTCTTTCGGGCTTGGGGCGCGGATGGCGAAAAATGGCGATGGGGATGCCCTGTGGCGGCGGATTTGCCGCCCCATAGCGGGGACTATGGGGCAAAAAGCCGCTGGCGCAGGGCGCCTCAGCGCCATTTTGCAGCCCGCGATCCTCAAGTCCGACAGACTCCTACACCCGCGACGCCAACGCCAGGCGCAGCCCCAAGCCGATGAACACCACGCCCGTCAACCGCCGCACCCAAAGCGCCAGGCGCTGCATCCGCCCCAGATGGCGCGCCCGCGCCGCCGCCCAGGCCACGCCCAGATTGAACAGCGTGCCATTGACGGTGAACACCACGCCGAGCAACAAAAACGCCCAGCCCTGTCCGTGAGTCGAAGTGCCAACGAACTGCGGCAGAAAAGCCAAGAAAAACAACACGATCTTCGGGTTGAGCACATTGGTCAACACGCCTTGCCAGAACACCGCCCGCAAGGGTGCGGCGGCCATGGGCGCTACAACAACCTGCGCCTCAAGCGCCTGCGACCTTGCACGCAGCAGTCCCATGCCCAGCCAGACCAGATAAGCCGCTCCCATCCACTTCACGACGCTGAACGCCAGATCCGACGCGGCAATCAGCGCCGACAGCCCCACTGCCGCCGCGGTGACATGCACCAGACAACCCGTCCCCACCCCCAGCGCCGCCATCGCCCCGGCCCTCACCCCCTGCCCGGCACTGCGCGACACGATGAACAACATATCCGCGCCCGGGGTCATATTGAGCAGCAGGCCCGAGAGCAAAAACAAGGCGAAGTGGTGGATGTCGGGCATGGGCAGCAAGGGCTCAATAGGTTTGGGAAGAGGCGAACCCAGGCTACAACCAGCGGGACCGCTTCAGCCAGTAGTACAGCCCGCCGCACAAACCCAGGGTGAAGACGAGCAATGCCGGATAGGACCAGCGCCAGTCCAGTTCGGGCATGTGATGGAAGTTCATGCCGAACCAGCCCGTGAGCAGCGTGGGCACGGCCAGCAGCGCGGCCCAGCCGGCCAGCCGCTTGACCACCTCGTTCTGCTCCAGCGTCACGAGAGAGACCGAGACGTTCATCGCCGCCGAGAGCATTTCGCGCAGCGCACCCACCGTGTCGTTGATGCGGTTGGCATGGTCGTTCACATCGCGGAAGTAAGGCCGCACGGCCTCGGGCATCACGTCGCCCGGCAGACGCTGAAGCTGCGCCAGCACGTCTTGCAAGGGCGCCACCGCCAGTCGCAGGCGGGTGAGCTCGCGCTGCATCGCGTACAGCCGCTTGAGCGTGCCGCGCCGCCATTGGCGCGCGAAGATCTCGCCCTCCAGTTCCTCCAACTCGGCCCGATAGGCCTCGACGATGGGCAGGTAGCCGTCGACGATGGCATCGAGCACCGCATACAGCGCATACCCCGGCCCCTGCGCGAGCAACGCGGGCGTCTGCTCGGCATTGCGACGCACCGTCGTGTAGCCGGACGAATCACCATGCCGGATGGTGAGGATGTAGTTGCGACCCATGAACACATGCGTCTCGCCGAACCGCACATGCGCGCCGCTGCGCGAGGCCGTGCGTGCCACGACAAAAAGCGATTCGCCGTAAGCCTCCAGCTTGGGGCGCTGGTGCGCCTTGCCGGCGTCTTCCACCGCCAGCGGGTGCAGGCCGAACTCGTGCTGCATCTGCGCCAGCAAGGCCGCATCCGGCTCATACAGCCCCACCCAGACAAACCGGTCGGGCAAGGCGAGCATGTCGCTGATCGCCTCCAGCGCGATATCGCCCACCCGCCTCCCGCTACGGTCATAGGCCACACAGGCGCGAACAGGGTTTTCGATGTGGGGGATGTCAGACGGTGGCATAGGTGGGTTTCATGCGTTCGCGCAATGGGGTCGAATGGTCAGCGAAGAAATGCGCAGCATTTTGCACTGCCGAACGGGCCAACATGATGCAACGTAAGCGTCCCGCCAACCCCTCTTGACACCCGAAGTGAAGGTCAGGTGCTGGCGGCAGGGGTGTTGGTTTTTGCCCAGTTATGCGGCAGCAATT
>NZ_JBYCKI010000170.1:0-5288 GCF_057473305.1 Thiomonas sp. TH-17 | reverse complement strand
GCCACTTCAGCCGTCATGCCGCTGTGGCGAAGCAGGGCATCGATGCGCGGCTCGCGGCCACGGAAGGCCTTGAACGAATCGATGGCATCGCGGCTACCGCCTACGGCGAGAATGGCCTGCTGGTAGCTTTTGCCCACTTGCGGACTGAGCGGGCCTTCTTGTTCGAAGCGCTCAAAGGCGTCGGCCGACAGCACTTCAGCCCATTTGTAGCTGTAGTAGCCCGCCGCATAGCCCCCGGCGAAGATGTGGGAGAAGCTGTTGACGAAGCGGTTGAACGTGGGCGGCTTCAGCACGGCGATCTCGTCGCGGTTCTCCGTCACCAGTGCTTCAATCGCTTCGGGGGTGTAGGTGCGCAAGTCGTGGTGCAGGCGCATGTCGAGCACAGAGAACTCGACCTGACGCAGCGTCTGCATGCCGGACTGGAAGTTTTTCGCGGCCAGCATTTTGTCGAACAAGGCGCGCGGCATGGCTTGGCCGGTTTCCACATGATGGGTGAGAAAGCGCAGCACTTCCCATTCCCAGCAGAAGTTTTCCATCAACTGGCTGGGCAGTTCCACCGCGTCCCATTCGACGCCAGAGATGCCCGACACGGCGATGTCGTCGACCTGGGTGAGCATATGGTGCAGGCCGTGGCCGAACTCGTGGAACAGGGTCTGTACGTCGTCGTGGCTGAGCAGGGCGGGCTTTCCGCCCACCGGCGAGGGAAAGTTGCAGGTGAGGGTGGCGACCGGGGTTTGCAGCGTGCCGTCTGAGTGCAGCCAGCGCGAGCGCACATGATCCATCCACGCGCCCGAGCGTTTGCCGTCGCGGGCGTACAGATCGAGGTAGAACAGACCGACGCTGTGACCCTCGGTGTTTTCGATGCGATACAGCTCGGCATCGGCGTGCCAGGCGTGAATGTCGCCCTCCACCCGCCGCAGCTTCACGCCGAACAGGGTTTCGACCACGCGGAACAGCCCGGCGATGACGGTGGGCAGAGTGAAATATTGCCGAACTTCCTGCTCCGACAGGGCGTAATGCGACTGCCGCAGTTTTTCCGAGGCCCAGGCGATGTCCCAGGCTTCGAGCGGGGCCAGGCCAAGCTCTGTTTGCGCGAAGGCGCGCAGGGTGTCGAGGTCGCGCTGGGCGAAGGGGCGGGCGCGGGCGGCGAGGTCGCGCAGAAAGTGCAACACCTGCTCCGGGGTGTCGGCCATTTTGGGCACCAGCGAGACTTCGGCGTAGTTGGCGTAGCCGAGCAGACGGGCTTCTTCGTCGCGCAGGGCGAGAATTTCGGCCATGACAGCGGAGTTGTCGAACTTTGCATCGCCAAGCTCGCTTGCACGGGTGACGTAGGCGCGGTACAGGCGTTCGCGCAGCGGGCGGTGTTCGCCGTGCTGCAGCACGGGCATGTACGACGGATAGTGCAGGGTAAATTTGTAGCCGGGTTTGCCGTCGCGCTCGGCGGTTTCGCGCGCGGCCTGCAGGGCATCGGCCGGAATGCCAGCGGTCTGTTCTTCACTGACGTATTCGGCATAGGCCGCTGTGGCATCGAGCACGTGTTCGGAGAAGGTTTGGCTGAGCGCGGCCAGGCGCTCCTGAATTTCGGCGTAGCGGCTGCGGGCGTGGCCTTCGAGCAGCGCACCGCTCAAGCGGAAGTCACGCAAAGCATGCTCGATGATGCGCTGGCGCGTCGGGCTGAGGCGGGAAAACTCGGCGCTGTCGTGCAGCGCCTGATATTGCCGCAGCAGCCCCTCGTTCTGGCCCAGCCGGGTCCAGAACTCGGTGATCTTGGGCAGCATGGCGTTGTAGGCGGCGCGCAGGGCGGGGGTGTCGGCCACGGCGTTGAGGTGGCTGACCACGCCCCAGGCACGACCCAGGTGTTCGGTGGCGCGCTCCAGCGGCTCCACCACGGCGGCCCAGGTAGGGGCGGTGGCGGTTGCGGTGACCTGATCCAGCGTCTGTTCCGCTGCCTGAATCAGCGCGTCGAGCGCGGGCTCGATGTGCTCGGGTTTTACCGCGGCATAGTCGGGAAGATCGCGAAAATCACACAGCGGGTTGTTGGCGGGCAGAGCGAGGGTCATGGTGTCGGTCGGTGCATCAAGTCGGGTCGGGGACGAGGCTGAAATTATGGGCGGGCGTGGGCTCGCTCGCACGACTCCAGAGTATTGACCAGCAGCATCGCAATGGTCATGGGCCCGACGCCGCCGGGCACCGGGGTGATCCAGCCGGCGACTTCGCTGACACCGTCGAAGTCCACATCGCCACAGAGCTTGCCCGCTGCGTTGCGGTTCATGCCCACGTCGATCACCACGGCGCCGGGCTTGACCATGTCGGCAGTGATCAGGTTTTCACGCCCGACGGCGGCCACCAGAATATCGGCCTGGCGGCACACTGCGGCCAGATCGGCCGTGCCGCTGTGCGCGATGGTGACCGTGGCATTGGCCGCCAGCAGCATCAAGGCCATCGGCTTGCCGACAATGTTCGAGCGGCCCACCACCACCGCCGACTTGCCGCGCAGATCGCGCAGGCCGATGGATTCGAGCATTTTCATGCAGCCATAGGGCGTGCAGGGCTTGAAACCGGGCTGTCCCACCATCAATGCGCCTGCGCTGGCGACGTGAAAGCCGTCCACATCTTTGGATGGCGCAATGGCTTCGATCACCTTGTTGGCGTCGATGTGGCGGGGCAGGGGCAATTGCACCAGGATGCCATGGATCTTTGGGTCGGCGTTGAGCGCGGCGATGCGCTGCAACAGCGCGGCCTCTTGCAGATCGGCGGCGTATTGCTCCAGCACCGAGTGGATGCCGGTCTGCTCGCAGGCCTTGATTTTGTTGCGCACATAGACCTGACTGGCCGGGCTGTCGCCCACCAGAATGACGGCGAGGCCGGGGCGATGTCCCGCAGCGCTGCAGGTCTGCGCGCGCTGCGCGACCTGCTGGCGGATTTGGGCGGAGAGGGCGAGACCGTCGAGGCGTTGGGCTGTCATGGGAATGGGCTTCGAAAAATGCACCACGCCCGCATGGGCGGGCGTGGTGCATGGGGAGGGGGCGGATTTATTTGGGTGCGCCGAGTGCAATCTTGAGCAGATCGGCCACGGTGCTGACATTGAGCTTTTCCATGATGTTGGCACGGTGCGCTTCAACGGTTTTTATGCTGATGTTGAGGTCGTCGGCGATCTGCTTGTTCAGCCGCCCGGCCACGATGCGTTCGAGCACTTGCGACTCGCGCGCGGTGAGTCGGCCCAGCAGGGCGCCGCGGCTGGCTTCGGCCTGCTGCTGGTCGGCGGACAGACGCGCTTTTTGCAGCATGCGATCGACCAGGTCGCGCAGCACGACTTCGTTGAACGGTTTTTCGATGAAGTCGATTGCGCCCTTTTTCATGGTGTCCACCGCCATCGGCACATCGCCGTGGCCGGTGATGAACACCAGCGGCATGCTGCAGCCGCGATGCAGCAATTCGTCTTGCAGTTCGAGGCCGTTCATGCCGGGCATGCGCACGTCGACGATGAGGCAGGCGACTTCGCGCGGGTCGAAACGGGTGAGGAAATTTTCGGCGGATTCGAAGCAGCGCACGCGGTAGTCGTTGCCTTCGAGCAGCCACTGCAGCGAATCGCGCACGGCCTCGTCGTCATCCACCACATACACGGTACCTTTGTTGGCTGTTTTCATGAGCAATCGAGAAGGATGGGAAGTGATGAGAAGTGGGGCTTCAGTTGCCGGGGGTCACAAGCGGGACGGAAGGAAGTCGGGATGCGCGGAATCGCCGGATGGGGCCGGTGGCCGAGGCCGCTCTTTGGGGGCTCCGAGCGGCAGGGTGAAGCTGAAGAGGCATCCGGCAATCACCGATTGATTGTAATAATTCTCGGCCCAGAGACGGCCCTGGTGGTACTCGATGATCGAGCGGCAGATGTTCAGGCCGATGCCCAGGCCTTCGGCCTTGGTGGTGTAGAAGGCTTCGAACAGTCGCTCCATCACGGCTTCATCGATGCCGGTGCCGTGATCTTTCACGGTGAAAGTCACCCGCTCGGCATCGGCCATGATCTTGAGTTCGATGCTGCGCAGATTGCCTTGCCGCCCGGCCTTGTCCACCGATTCGGCCGCATTGCGCAGCAGGTTGAGGAGCACCTGCTCGATCAGAATCGGATCGGCGTACAGCGTGGGAATGCCGGGGGCGACGAAGTTGAGCAGCCGCACATTGCGCCGCGTGAGCTCGATATCGGCCAGTTCCAGGGTGTTGCGCACAATGTCCTGCACGCGGCACGACACGCGCGCGGGCTCGCTCTTTTTCACAAAATCGCGCACCCGTTTGATGACCCCGGCGGCCCGCTGCGCCTGCCGTCCGGTTTTTTCCAGCGCATCGATCAATTCCTGCTGGGTCATGCCGTGGGTTTTGACGCGGGCGATCATGCCCGAGGAGTAGTTGCTGATGGCGGTGAGCGGCTGGTTGAGCTCATGCGCCAGCGACGAGGCCATCTCGCCCATGGTGATCAGGCGGCTGGTGATCTGGGCTTTTTCCTCCTGCTTGCGCGCGGTTTCCTCGGCGCGCTTGCGCGGGGTGATGTCGGTGGCGATCAGCAACTGCGCCACCCGGCCGTCCACCCATTGCATATAGCGCTGGCGCACGTCGAACCAGCGGTCGAGCGCTTCGACGTGGGTTTCATGCGCGTTGGAATGGCCGTCGAGGATTTCGTCGGCGGGCAGGCCGGCAAACGAGTCGACGGTGTCGACATGATCGTCGTCGGCGACCGAGGTCATCTGTCCGCCATTGAGCATGAGGTGGCCGTGCACCGACGCGCCGAACCACTGGCGGTAGAGCTTGTTGGCGAACAGCGGCTCTTCGGTGCCCAGCGAGATCACCGAGACCGCGGCGTCCAGCCCTTCGAGCACGGCGACGAAGCGCTCGTGAGAAGCCGCGAGTTCCTGCCGGATGCGGGTGGGCTCGGTGATGTCGGTGACCGACATGATCCAGCCCGTCTGCTTCTCGCGCACATCAATAAGCGGCGAGACATAGACCCGCGCATCGAACTCACTGCCGTTCTTGCGGCGGATCTTGAGCGCGAATCCCGAGGGCGGTGCGAGGCCGTCGAGGCTTTGCTGAATGGCCAGCGCCATTTCTGCGCCTTGTTGCGCGGGCCAGTAAGGGTAGGGCGGCTGGCTGCCGATCAGATCGCTGTCTTCAAAGCCGGTCATGCGGCAGAACGACAGGTTGACATATTGAATGCGACCTTGCATGTCCACCGCCTGCATGCCGGTGGAAAGCGAGTTTTCGATGGCGCGGCGAAAGGCGGTTTCTCGGGTGAGCGCCTCCTG
>NZ_JBYCKI010000169.1:0-7658 GCF_057473305.1 Thiomonas sp. TH-17 | reverse complement strand
CCGCCGCTCGCGGTGATGCTGGTGGTGTCCACGTAGTCGGAGCCGGAGTGGTTGTCGGGCGAGAAGCGCACGGTGAAGCCGCCGAGGTTCTCGTTGCCCATGCTGTTGAGGGCGTCCATCAGGCTGGCGCGGGTGAGCGTCTTGCCGGCTTTGCGCAGGGCCTGCACCAGAACCTTGGCGTCGATATAGCCTTCCAGGCTGGTGAAGTCGTAATCGCCTTTATGCCCGGCGGTGTTCATCGCGGCCTGGTACTCGCGCACCAGCGGGGTGACGGTGGAGAAGGGGAAGGGCACGACCTGGGTGATGATGACGCCGTTGCCCTCGGGGCCGAGCGCCTTGGCCAGCGCTTCAGAGCCGACGAAGCTCACGTTGGCGAACTGGCCGCCGTAGCCCTTGGCAATCGCCTGCTGATTGAAGGCGGCGACTTCGGTGTAGGTGCCGATTTCGACGATGAGGTCGGGCTTGGACGGCAGGATGGAGGCGAGCGCTCCGGCCACGTCCACCGTGTTGCGTTTGACCGTGCCGGTGGCCACGGGCTTGAGATTGTGCGCGGCCAGGGCTTTTTGCACGCCCGTCAGTCCGGCCATGCCGTAGGCGTCGTCCTGGTAGAACACGGCGATCTTTTTCAGGCCGAGGAACAGGAACTGATCGACGATCTTGCGGGTTTCGTCGTTGTAGCTGGCGCGGATGTTGAAAATGTAGGGATCGACCGGGGAGCGCAGCCCCATCGCGCCGGTGAACGGGCCGATGAGGGGAATACCCGCCTGATCGATCAGGGGCTTGGCCGCCAGGGTGGTGGGTGTGCCGACGTAGCCGAGCAGGGCGAACACATCGCCGCCGTTGATGAAGGTCTTGGTATTGGCCACAGCGCGGGGCGGCTCGTAGCCGTCATCGAGGCTGACCAGCTTGAGGCTGCGCCCGGCCACGCCGCCGTCGGCATTGACCTGTTTGAAATACGCCTCGATGCCCATGCGCAGGCGGATGCCGAGCTGCGCCGCCGGCCCGGTCAGCGGGGCCGACTGGCCGATGACGATTTGCGTGTCAGTCACGCCCGGCGTGGCCGCAAATGCGGACGTGGACGCCATCAGACTCAAGCCAGCAAACAGGGTGGCAAAAAATTTCATCGTGGTCTCGGAAAAATGCGTCGGCAAGGATTCTGCAGTTCAGCCAACTTGCTGGCCTGTGCTGCGAGAGTGAGGAACATCAGGGGAGGGTGACGACCAGGTAGCGGAACAAGCCAGCATCTGCGCACGAAGCGGGCAGGGCCCCCCGGCCCCTGTTTTTTGTAAATTTTTTGCATTGTCCATAACCCGGCCGAGGCTGACAACTGCATCCGCTGTGCTCAGAGGCGGAAATCCAACAGCGTTCAGGGTTTGCCGTGCAGCGCCTCGTCGAGCAGTTCCACCCAGTGTTGCACGGGAATGGTGGTGCCGGTCTGCAGATGCTGGATGCAGCCGATATTGCTGCTGACGATGCGCTGCGGCGCGGTTTCGGCCAGATGCTGCAGCTTGCGGTTGCGCAGCTCTTTCGACAACTCGGGCTGCAGCACCGAGTAGGTGCCGGCAGAGCCGCAGCACAGGTGGCTCTCCAGCGGCAGCTTGACTTCGAAGCCCAGCTCACGCAGCAGAGCCTCGGCCCCGCCGCGCACCTGTTGCGCGTGCTGCAGGGTGCAGGGCGGGTGGTAGGCGAGGTGGTCAACCGGTTTGGGATTGGGAGCCCCCTGGGCAGGTTCACGCCCTGCCCGCCCCCCGAGGGGGTCAGGAAAACTTGGGGCGGCCCGGCGTTTTCCTGAGAGCAGCGTCTTGAGGGGCGCGGCGAACTGCGGCAGATACTCGCTGATGTCCTGGCACAGCGCGCTGATGCGCTGGGCGCGATCGGCGTAAGCGGGGTCGTGCCGCAGGTGGTGGCCATATTCCTTGACCATGGCGCCGCAGCCCGAGGCGTCCATCACGATGGCTTCGACCGCGCCGCTTTCCACCAGCGGCCACCATGCATCGACATTGCGCTTCATGTCGGCTAGCGCGCCGTCGTGGTCGCTCAGATGTTGACGAATGGCGCCGCAGCAACCGGCGCCGTCGGCCAGCAGCGGCTGCACGCCAACGGCATCGAGCACGCGGGCGGTGGCCGCGCCGATATTGGGCATGAGCGTGGGCTGCACGCAGCCGCCCAGCATCAGCACCTTGCGGGCGTGTTCGCGCTGTGGTCGTTTGCCTGCGCGCTGCCGCGGCGGCACCTTATCGCGCAGCGCGGCAGGCACCAGCGGGCGCAGCGCCTGACCGAGTTTGATGGCCGGGGCGAACAGGCTGGAAGTCATGCCTTCGCGCAGCGCCCAGCGGGCGAGTTTTTCTCCGGCGGGACGTTCCACCTTGGCATCGACCACGGCGCGGCCAATGTCCACCAGACGGCCGTATTCGACCCCGGACGGGCAGGTGGTCTCGCAGTTGCGGCAGGTGAGGCAGCGGTCGAGGTGCAGCTGGGTGGTGCGGGTGGGCGCCTCGCCTTCGAGCACCTGTTTGATCTGGTAGATGCGGCCGCGCGGGCCGTCGAGCTCATCGCCCAGCAGTTGATAGGTGGGACAGGTGGCGGTGCAAAAGCCGCAGTGCACGCAGTTGCGCAGAATGGCTTCGGCCTGCTGGCCTTCGGGCGTGCTGGCGAATTCGGGGCTGAGATGGGTTTCCATCGGGATCAGAAAAGAGTGGGGAATACGCCGTGCGGGTCGAAGGCGGCCTTGACGTTGCGCTGAATGCGCAGCAGCGTGGCCTGCGCGGTGTCGAACACGGGCGCACTGGCGTCGCCGCCGCGAAAGCGCGTGGCATGGCCGCCGGTTTGCCGGGCGGCTTCATGAATGATGGGTGCCGGCGCGGCGCTGATGAGCCAGCGCAGGCCGCCGAACCATTCCACCAGCTGCGTGCCGGAAAGATCGAGCGCGGGTGCGGTGGAGGGCAGCGACAGTCGCCACAGCGCGGCCTGCGAATCGCCCGGCCAGGTGGGGGCGAACCAGGGCAGGGACTGCTCGCGCAGCCCGGTCCAGAAGGCGGCGGCTTCCGTCTCGGCCATGCGTTCGCCGCCTAGCCGGGTCTGCGCGGCCTGCACTGCGGCCTGCGCGCCGCGCAGCCGCAGGGTGAGCACGCCTTTGCCGGTGCCCGCGCTGCGGTCGGGCAGCCAGGCGCTGGCGTTGAGCGGCAGGGGTTGCGCGGCCCAGGTGTTGCAGCGGGTGATGGCTTCGTCCTGCGTCATGGAGAAGCGCAGGGTGGTTTCCGCCGGGGCCACGGGCATGATTTTGAGCGACACGTCGAGAATGACCCCGAGCGAGCCGAGCGAGCCGCACAGCAGGCGAGAGACGTCGAAACCGGCGACGTTTTTCATCACCTCGCCGCCGAAGCGCAGCACCTCGCCCTTGCCATTGAGCAGGGTGGCGCCGAGCACATAGTCGCGCACCCCGCCGGCGCTGATGCGCGCCGGGCCGCTCATGGCGCTGGCCACCATGCCGCCCAGCGTGGCGCGGCCGATGCGGGCGAAGTGCGGCGGCTCGAAGGGCAGGAACTGATGATGCTCGGCCAGTGCCGCTTCAATCTCGGCCAGCGGCGTGCCCGCCCGCGCGGTGATGACCAGCTCGGTCGGCTCGAAGTGGGTGATGCCCGACAGCTGCGTGGCGTCGAGCGTGTGTTCGGCGGCATCTACCCCGCTGTGCTGCGCGGCGGCCCACCACGGCGCTTTGCTGCCGCCGCCGTGAATGCGAATGCGTTCGCCGCGCGAGGCGGCCTCGCGCACCAGGTCTTGCCAAAGAGGAATCAGATCGTCTGCTTGCATGTACGGGACGCTGCGGCGCGGGGTCGCAGCCAAGATCGGAATGCGACGCGGTTAAAACCGGGGAAGGTTGGGAAACGGCAGCAGGCCGCCGCGCACATGCATCTTGCCGTACTCGGCACAGCGGGCGTGGGTGGGAATCTGCTTGCCGGGATTGAGCGTTTCACCCGGATCGAAGGCGCGGCGGAAGGCGAAAAACTGCTCGCGCTCTTCAGGGCTGAACTGCACGCACATGGCGTTGATCTTCTCGAAGCCCACGCCGTGCTCGCCGGTGACCGTGCCGCCCATGGCCACGCTGGTCTCCAGAATCTCGGCGCCAAACTCTTCGGCGCGGTGCAGCTCGCCGGGCTGGTTGGCATCGAACAGGATGAGCGGGTGCAGATTGCCGTCGCCCGCATGGAACACGTTCACGCAGCGCAGGCCGTACTTGCTCTCCATGCCCTGAATGGCCTCGAGCATGTCGGCCACGCGCTTGCGCGGAATGGTGCCGTCCATGCAGTAGTAGTCGGGCGAGATGCGGCCGGTAGCGGGAAAGGCATTCTTGCGCCCGCTCCAGAAGCGCAGACGCTCGGCCTCGCTTTCGCTGCACTTCAGCCTGGTTGCTCCGCAGCGCGACAGCACTTCGGTCATGCGGCCGATTTCTTCTTCGACCTCCTCGGGCGTGCCGTCGCTCTCGCACAGCAAAATGGCCTTGGCGTCCAGGTCGTAGCCCGCGTGCACGAACGACTCGGCCGCCACGGTCATGGGTTGATCCATCATTTCCAGCCCGGCCGGAATGATGCCCGCGGCGATGATGGCCGCCACCGCGTCGCCCGCCTTGCGCAGATCGTCGAAGCTGGCCATGATGCAGCGCGCCAACACGGGTTTGGGCAGCAGTTTGACCGTCACTTCGGTGACGACCATGAGCATGCCTTCGCTGCCGATCACCGCGGCGAGCAGATCGGGGCCGGGACAGTCGCAGGCCAGACCGCCGATGGTCAGCGGCTCGCCCTCCACCGTGTAGCCGCGCACCTGCAGCACGTTGTGCACGGTGAGGCCGTATTTGAGGCAATGCACGCCGCCTGAGTTTTCGGCGATGTTGCCGCCGATGGTGCAGGCGATCTGGCTGCTCGGATCGGGCGCGTAGAACAGGCCGTGCGGCGCCGCGGCCTCCGAAATAGCCAGGTTGCGCACCCCGCATTCCACCGTGGCGGTGCGCGCGATGGCATCGACGCGCTTGATGCGGTTGAACCGCGCCAGCGCCAGCAGCACGCCGTCTTCGTTGGGCAGCGCCCCGCCCGACAGGCCCGTGCCCGCGCCCCGCGCCACCACCGGCACGTTCAGCTTGTGACAGGCCTTGAGTACCGCCGCCACCTGCGCCTCGGTTTCCGGCAGTACGACAACCAAGGGTTTGCGCCGATAGGCCGAAAGGCCGTCGCACTCGTAGGGCGTGACCTCCTCCGGCTGCCAGAGCAGGATGTGCGGCGGCACCACCGCGCCTAGCGCGGCGACCACTTCGGCCTGCCGCGCGGCACGGGCGGCGATGTCGGGTTGGAGGGGGGCATTCATGGCGAGTCTGTCCGTGAGAACTTTGTTGTATTTGCTTGCAGATTATCCCGTTTGCTGCGCTGCAGCGGGGCAGGAGTAACCCGGCTTTTTGCGTTTTGTCGAAGGCAAAGCAGTGTTGCGCAAAAGTCAGTGCAGCGAACGGAGCATGCCGACGCTTGCAGCAAGGCGAGTGGCACTGGTCTGCGAAACGGGGGTAATGTTGCGCATGGCCTGTCCGCAAACGGCGTCACCTCGGAGCCTGCCTGGCTGGAGATCGCTCGACGCGACTCAAGCCCGACAGGCTCCTGGCAGACAATGCGCAGCGTGCTTTCGACACTTCACCGCACCCCGCAGGTTTTGCGGGCGTTTTTCCCCCGACAATCGCCAGACAAACCTGCCGCCGCCATGCCCGACCTTTCCGCAGAACCGCGCCCCGGCTTTTCCGAACTCGGGCTGGTTCCCGCCCTGGTGCAGGCCGCCGCCGCCCTCGGCTGGAGCACGCCCACTGCCATTCAGGCGGCCGTGCTGCCGAGCGCGCTCCAGGGAGACGATGTGCTGGGCTTGGCGTCCACCGGCTCGGGCAAAACCGCAGCCTTTCTGCTGCCCCTGCTGCAGCGTCTGCTGGTCGAGCCGCAGTGGCCGCCTGCACCACCGCGCACCCTGCGCGCGCTGGTTCTTGCGCCCACGCGCGAACTCGCCGCGCAAATTGGCGCAAGCGCCCGCAGCCTGGCGCCGCAACTCAACACCGTGGTCGCGGTTGGCGGCGTTGCGCTGCAGGCGCAGCGGCAGGCCCTGCAGGGCGGTGCGCAACTGGTGGTCGCCACCCCCGGACGCCTGCTCGATCTGGCCGAACAGAAGGTGCTGCGCCTGTCGACGGTGCGGATGCTGGTGCTTGACGAGGCCGACCGGCTGCTCGACCTGGGGTTCTCCGAGGAGATCAACACGCTGCTCAGCCTGCTGCCCGCGCAGCGCCAAACCCTGATGTTCAGTGCCACCCTGCCAGACGCGGTCGCCACTTTGGCCAGGGCTGTGTTGCACGACGCGCGCCGGTTTGAGACGACGATTGCGCACGCCCCGGCCATGCCGCGCATCCACCAGCGCGTGATCGAGGTGGACGCCGCGCGCCGCACCATGCTGCTGCGCCACCTCATCGCCGCTGAAGGATGGGACCGCGTGCTGGTGTTCGTCGCCACGCAATATGCCACCGAGCATGTGGCCGAAAAATTGCGGCGCGCCGGGCTTGCCGCCGCCGCTTTTCACGGGCAGCTCAGCCAGAGCCGACGGGCGCAGGCGCTGGCCGATTTTCACGACCGGAGGCTGGCGGTGCTGGTCGCCACCGATCTGGCCGCGCGCGGCATCGATGTGGCCCAACTGGCCGCAGTGGTCAATTACGACCTGCCACGCTCCGCAATCGACTACACCCACCGCATCGGCCGCACCGGCAGAGCGGGCGAGCCCGGCCTGGCGGTGAGCTTCCTCTGCGCCGACGCGCCGGGCAGCGCCGCACAGTTGCGCTTGATCGAAAAGCGCCTGCAGCAGAGCGTGCCGCGCGAGCAGGCGCCCGGGTTCGAGCCCGCCGCACAGCCCGCCGCGCCCACGCCACGAGACGCAAACGGCGGCATCAAGGGTCGGCGCAAAAGCAAAAAAGACAAGCTGCGCGAAGCGGCAGCGGGCGTGCTGCGCAGCTAGGTCTGACCCCGCGCGGAGTTCCAGATCATTCTGTTTGCTGCGCTGCAGCGGGGCAGGAGTAACCCGGCATTTTGCATTTTGTCGAACGCAAAGCTGTGTTGCGCAAAAGTCAGGGTGCGCAACGGTGCACGCCTGAGCAGGCGCTGGCGTCAATGCGTAGGTCGGCTTGTCATGCAGGTCTGAGTAGACTGCCGCAGCGGTTCAACTGGGAGACTCACATGATCGACCATACGGGTGTCATCGTCAGCGATTTTGAAGGCGCCAAAGCCTTTTACAGTGCAGCGCTTTCGACAATCGGCTATCAACTGCTTGCCGAATTTCCCGCGGCGATCACCGGGCATACCGATGTGGCGGGTTTTGGCACGCCACCCAAACCCGATTTCTGGAATAGGGCCTGTTAACGCTATTGATGCCCCCGCGCCGGGGGTCTGGGCGGAGGCAATGCGAGGCGCAGGCCGCGCCGTGGCGTGTGGCGCCACAAGCGGACTGCAACGTGGCAGTGCGCCGCCCAGACCCCCGGCCCGTAGGGTTGCCCCCAGACGGGGCGTCGGCGGCGTTGTGGGCCAGAGGTGAGGGCAAAAGGCGTGGGGCTGGGCGCCGCCGGGGCGCCCGACCCCAGGGGGGGGAACGCGGGT
>NZ_JBYCKI010000168.1:0-2208 GCF_057473305.1 Thiomonas sp. TH-17 | reverse complement strand
TCTCTGACGGGCACAAATGGAACCAGTGCGCGTTCTGCAGGCGTTGCAGCGCCGCGTCGTCGAGATAATCGATGCGATGCTCGATGTTGGCGGCCGCCGCGCCTGGTGTGGCGCTCTTGGGATTTTGCACGACGGTCAAGCGTGGCCATTCCGGATGCCTGCGCCAAAGCTCCAACAGGCGCACGGTACCCTTGTGCTGGCTGCGCCCGGCGAGGTGAAAAAACGCGCGCTCGCGCGGCACCGAAGGATCGCGACGATCTTCGCTGGTGAAGCCGGTATAGCGCACGTTCCGGACGAGTGGCTCGAACAGGGCGAGCGCATGCTGCGTCTGCGCGAACACCGCATCGATGCGCGGCAGCAGAGCGCGGTCGCTGTCCAGGAACCACTCCGGGTGCGGCAGCAGCACGTTGTATCGCGCGGCCGGCAGGAATTCGGGGCGGATGTGCTGGATCAACAGATTGACGTCATGCCGCGCCCAGCCGCGATCGCCAAGCGCGTGATTCCATGCGTTGCGCGTGCCCAGCTTGATGCGCCGTCCCAGCTTGCGCCAGTTGCCGCGCCGCAAACCGGTCATGGTGACGTCGTGGCCGCTGGCGCGCAGCGCGCCGGCCAGCAGGCGCAGATGGCGGGACAAGCCAAGACCGTTATCCCAGGCGATCACGTTGACCCGCATCAGCTGCATCCGCATTCGATTCCGCGCACTGGCGCGAGTAGACACGCATGGTAACCAGCTGTCGGCGAACAACAAGCGCCTGCCGCGCGTGACGTGGCCGATGCCGCGTGTTCAGGCGACGCCGTAGCGTGCGCGATACGTCGCCAGCTCGGCGCTGATCGCGGCCAGATCGGGCTGCGTGTCCGCGTAGTCCATGACTTCGCTCAGGCCGGCAATGGCGAGCACGGGCACGTGATGTTCGTGGGCCAACTCCTGCGCGGCGGAGCGTTCGCCAGCGCCGCGTTCCTGACGATCCAGCGCGATCACCACGCCGGCGGGCGTGGCACCGTGCGCGCGGATCAGCGCCAGCGATTCGCGTACCGCGGTGCCTGCGGTCAGTACATCGTCGATCACCAGCACGCGCCCGGCCAGAGGCGCGCCGACGATCATCCCGCCTTCGCCATGATCCTTGGTTTCCTTGCGGTTGTAGGCCAGCGGCACATCGCGGTCGTGGCGCTCAGCCAGGGCAATGGCGGTGGTCGTGGCCAGCGGAATGCCTTTGTACGCGGGGCCGAACAGCATGTCGAAACTTACGCCCGAGGCTTCGATACAAGCAGCGTAGGCGGCACCGAGACGCGCCAGTCCGGCGCCCGTGGCGATCTGCCCGAGGTTGAAAAAGTAGGGACTCTGGCGCCCGGATTTCAGCGTGAAGCTGCCGAAACGCAACACCCCGGCGCGGTGCGCGAGGGCGATAAAATCGTGCTGGTAAGCATGCATGGGGATCACCGCGAGCCAAGTGACGGCATTATCGAGGTGAGGGCTGTACGGCGCATCCATGGGTTGCAGCCGCATCGCAAGCGTGGGGTTTGGTTTTCGTTCGTTGACTTCGCGCGCACCGGCGAGGCATGGTCGCGCCTGCTTCGTCGCCGAGCCCATACATGCGTATCCTGACCTTGAACGCCAACGGCATCCGCTCGGCCGCGCGCAAGGGTCTGTTCGAGTGGCTGCCGGCGCAGCAGGCCGATGTCGTGTGCGTGCAGGAAACCAAGGCGCAGGAAGCGCAGCTTGACGCGGCGCAGCGTCCTGCCGGCTATCACTGCCACTGGCACGACGCGCGCAGCAAGAAGGGCTATAGCGGTGTGGCGGTATTTTCGCGGCATGCGCCGGACGCGGTGCTGGATACGCTGGGCTGGGAGCCATTCGACTGCGAGGGGCGTTATCTCGAAGCGCGCTTCGGCACACTCAGCGTGGTATCGCTGTACCTGCCTTCGGGTTCCTCGGGTGAATTGCGCCAGGGCTTCAAGTTCAAGGTGATGGCGTGGTTTTCCGGAGTGCTCGATGGCTGGCTGCGCAGCGGCCGCGAGTATGTGCTGTGCGGTGACTGGAACATCGTGCGCAGCGCGCTGGATATCCGGAACTGGAAATCCAATCAGAAAAACTCGGGCTGTCTGCCCGAGGAACGCGCCTGGCTCAATCGCCTGGTCGAGGGGGCGGGTTGGATCGATACCTACCGCACACTCCGCTCCGGCGGTGAGGATTACACGTGGTGGTCGAAC
>NZ_JBYCKI010000167.1:0-3266 GCF_057473305.1 Thiomonas sp. TH-17 | reverse complement strand
GATCCTCAAGTTCGTGCCGTTACCCCTTTAAACTGTGGATTTTTCACGCCACCACGATGCCGCGAGCAGCGTGAAGGATTTACAAAACCTCCTAGCCGCACGCATTATGGGCGGCCTACTCTCTGCAGCATCATGTCCGCCACTTCGATCGCCGCGTCCGCTTCGCCGCCTTCCAAGACCTTGCCAGGTCTGGCGCACGCCTTGGTGCAGGCCGAACTGCTGCCGCGCACCCTGGTCGAACAGATCCACCAGCGTGGGCAGGAAACGCGTACAAGCTTCATTGCCACGCTGATCGGCAGTGGGTCGATGAATGCGCCCGATCTGGCGCACTGGGTCAGCAGAACATTTTCATTGCCGCTGCTGGATCTCGATGCCTACGACCCGACCCGCCTGGCGACGGGTGCCATCGACTCGAAGATCATTCAGAGCTACAAGGTTTTGCCTCTGCTCAAGCGCGGCAACCGTCTGGTGGTCGCGACGGCCGACCCAGCCGATCACGAGGCGGAAGACAAGATCAAATTTCAATCGCAGGCGCAGATCGAGCTGGTCGTCGTCGAGTACGACAAGCTGACGCGCATCATCGATCAGGCCAGCCAATCGGCCAGTTCGCAGATCTCCGCCCTGGTTGGCGAAGATTTCGATCTGGGCGACCTCAGCGATGGCAGCGAAGCGCCCGACACCAAGGAGCAGACTGCCGAGGTCGATGACGCGCCGGTGGTCAGGTTCCTGCAAAAAATGCTGATCGACGCGATCAATATGCGCGCTTCCGACCTGCATTTCGAGCCCTTCGAGCATTTTTATCGCATCCGCTTCCGTGTTGACGGCGAGTTGCGTGAAATTGCGCAGCCCCCGGCCTCGATCAAAGAAAAGCTCGCATCGCGCATCAAGGTCATTTCCAAGCTGGACATCGCCGAGCGCCGCGTGCCGCAGGACGGGCGCATGAAGCTGCGCATCAGCCCGGAAAAATCGATCGATTTCCGGGTAAGCACCCTGCCGACGCTGTACGGCGAAAAAATTGTGATGCGGATTCTGGACTCTTCCTCGGCCAAGCTTGGCATCGACGCGCTGGGCTACGAGCCGGAAGAACGGGAAAAACTGCTTCGCGCGATTCATCGCCCCTACGGCATGATTCTGGTGACCGGCCCGACCGGCAGCGGCAAGACCGTGTCGCTCTATTCCTGCCTGAACATCCTGAACCAGCCGGGAGTCAATATCTCGACTGCCGAAGACCCGGCTGAAATCAATTTGCCCGGCATCAATCAGGTCAACGTCAATGAGAAAGCGGGGCTGAATTTCGCCAATGCGCTGCGCGCCTTCCTGCGCCAGGATCCCGACATCATCATGGTGGGCGAGATCCGCGATCTGGAAACCGCTGACATTTCGATCAAGGCCGCGCAAACCGGTCATCTGGTGCTCTCCACGGTGCACACCAATGACGCCCCCACCACGCTGACCCGGTTGATGAATATGGGCGTGCCCGCGTTCAACATTGCGTCCAGCGTGATTCTCATCACCGCGCAGCGTCTGGCGCGCAAGCTTTGCACCCAGTGCAAAACCCCTGTCGACCTACCCGCACAAACGCTGCTGGAGGCCGGATTTCGCGAAGAAGACCTCGACGGCAGTTGGAAACCGTACAAGGCGGGAAAGTGCAACGCCTGCGGCGGCTCGGGCTACAAGGGCCGTGTCGGCATCTATCAGGTCATGCCAATCACGGAAGAAATACAACGCATCATCCTTAACCACGGCACAGCCATGGACATCGCCGAGCAAGCACGCAAGGAAGGCGTGCGCTCGCTGCGGGAGTCCGGGCTGATCAAGGTGAAACTGGGGGTCACGTCCCTGGAAGAAATCATCGCCGTGTCCAACGAGTAAACGGGGGAAGCACCATGGCTACAGCGGCAGCGCGAACGGCGAAGGAAGCGCTATTCGAGTGGGAAGGGAAAGACCGGCAAGGCAAGCTACAGCGCGGTGAGTTACGCGCAGGCAGCGAGGCCATCGTTTCCGCGTCTTTGCGGCGCCAGGGCATTCTGGTCACCAAGGTGAAGAAGCGCCGCCTGACGAGCGGAAAGGCGATCAAAGCCAAGGACATCTCCACGTTCACCCGTCAGATGTCGACCATGATCAAGGCTGGTGTGCCGCTGCTGCAGTCCTTCGACATCGTCGGTCGCGGCCATCCCAATCCGAACATGGCCCGACTGATCATGGAAATCCGCGGCGATGTGGAAACCGGCACCAGTCTGTCGAACGCCTTTCGCAAGCATCCCAAATATTTCGACGCGCTGTATTGCAACCTGGTCGAAGCGGGCGAAACGGCCGGTATGCTCGAACTGGTGCTCGACCGCCTGGCCACGTATCAGGAAAAGTCGCTGGCCATCCGCAGCAAGATCAAGAGCGCGCTCACCTACCCGATTGCGGTGATGGTCGTGGCCTTCGTGGTGGTGTCCATCATCATGTTGTTCGTCGTGCCGGTGTTCACCGACGTGTTCTCGCAGTTTGGCGCGAGCCTGCCCGCCCCCACGCTGATGGTGGTGGCCATGTCCAACTTTTTCGTGCACTACTGGTACATCCTGTTTGGCACCATTTTCCTGGGCGGCTACTTCTTTCTGCAGTCGTGGAAAAAGTCCATCAAGATGCAGGAGACCATGGACCGGCTGCTGCTGCGCGTGCCGGTCTTCGGCAAACTGGTGCGGCTGGGCGCGCTGGCCCGTTGGACCCGCACTCTGGCCACGATGTTCGGCGCCGGAGTGCCGCTGGTCGAGGCGCTCGATGCCGTCGGGGGCGCGGCCGGCAATATCGTTTATCTGCGCGCTACCGAAAAAATCCAGCAAGACGTTTCCACCGGCACCAGCCTGACGACGTCGATGCAGACCCAGGGCGTGTTTCCGCCGCTGGTCATTCAGCTCACCTCCATCGGTGAAGAGTCGGGCTCGCTCGATTCGATGCTGAGCAAGGCGGCCGACATCTATGAGGCCGAGGTGGACGAGTTGGTGAAAAACCTCTCGGCCCTGCTGGAGCCGATCATCATCGTGTTTCTCGGCGTGATCATCGGCGGGCTGGTGGTGGCGATGTACCTGCCGATCTTCAACCTCGGCAAGGTGGTCGGTTGATGCCCGATTTCGGCGCGCTGCCGCTGACGTTCTGGATTGTGGCCGCCGGGCTGTTCGGCCTGGCGGTGGGCAGCTTTCTGAATGTGGTCATTTACCGTCTGCCGGTGATGATGGAGCGGCAGTGGCAGGCGGACGCCCACGCCACGCTTCATCCGGACG
>NZ_JBYCKI010000166.1:0-3540 GCF_057473305.1 Thiomonas sp. TH-17 | reverse complement strand
GCGACTTGCGGCGATCGGTCCGGGGTCACGGCCGACTGATCCGGCGACGCGCGGGCAACGCGGTCAACGCGGACCGGGTGGGCCGCTGCCGGCCCACTGCCGCCGAACATAGCCGGTGCGCGCGCCGGTGCGGACCGCGCGGCAGCAGCGGCGGCGGTGCGGACCGCACGGTGGCGATACACCGCAACGCCCGTCGCGGTGCTCAGCAGCAGGGTGGCCAGGATCAGAAAAATCATGGGGCAGGTGCCGGGGCAACCGGGGCGGCGGTTTTCGCCGCGTTTTCGATTTCGATGCGCTGTTGGACGAGATCATCCCGCCACCACGAATCGTCATCCGGCACGATATTCGGGATCATCTTGCGCGGCTGGTCGGCGGCAAACTGCGGTTCGAGCCGGATAAAATCGCGGCGCGGGACGCTGGCACGCCGGAGCAAGGCAATCGCCACTTGCGGCTCAGCCAGCGTGCTGTGCAGCAAATCCAATGGCAAGAGGAAGTCAGTGCGCCACTGCACCTGCACGGTTTGGCCTTCCAGGCATCCTGGGGCAGATGGCATCGGCAAACGCGTGCGCCAGCGGTGTGCGGTGTCGCGCATGGGATGGCCTGGGTCATAGGCCGCGCCCGACAAAGCCTGGTTGATGTCGTCGGCCCAGGCGATCGACTGAGCCGATACGACTGGCGCACGAGTCACCGTTTTGCCGCCTATCGCCTGGAGGATCGCATACGTATAGTGATCCGCACTCAGGCAGATGATGTTCCGGAAATTGGTTTGCAGGGCCTGCGCGGCGGTGAGATTGAGTGCGTTTTCGAGTGATTTGACGCCTTGGGTCGCGATCATGAAACACCCCCCCAATGACCGCGCCACCGCGAGCAGTTTGGTTTCCATGCTGGTCAGCATGTCTTGCGCCTCGTCGATGCAGATCAGCACGCGCGAGTGCGTTGCATCTTGGGCCTGTGCGGCCTTGAGGTCGCCGCGCAAGCGTAGGGCTTTGTAGAGCCGCGACCGTAACAAGGCAGATACCGCGCGACCGGCAGCACCGTATTCGACCTCGGGCAAATACAGCCCGTACCCGTCGCCATGCAGCGCCGAGGTGATGTCCACGCCATCCGTCGCTTGTGCCCACCGCAAAAGGTCGGGATGCTGCACCAGAGGATCGAGCCAGGGATTCAGGGTGCCCATGACGTCGCCGCGGGTTTTGTCCCCAAGGCCCATCCACAGCGTGCCGAAAAACGCCACAGCCTGGGCCCACGTCGCACCATTGCCGGTGTCGGCGAATTGCGGCAGGTTGCAGGACGTGGACACTTCGATGACCCAGTCGATCATGGCCAGCAGCTGGTGCGGTTGCCCGTCTGCTGGGTGCGACGCTGCCACATCCAGCACGCGGCGCAGACCCATCACCGTCCATGACCAGGGCTCAGTCGATTCGTTCGGGTGGGTGGCGTTCCAGGCCGCACTCATTTGCACCAGGGCATCGAGCACGACGCATGCGTGCAACAGCAACGACTGTGCGTTGCCCTCGAAAAATTTGCCGCCGCTGGACGCCTTACTATCCTCGGTCACATGCAGCGCAGCGATGGCGTTGGTGACGTCATGCGGGGCCAGGCCGGCGAACAAGGGTACGACGCACGATGCGTCGGTGGGGTCGAGTACACGGTAACGCGGGGCGCCGCTCATCTCTTTCGGCAGCGCGGCCTTGCCATCCAAGACGAAGGTGCCACCCACCTCGGTAGCCAGCCATGCCACCAGAATCGGGCGGATGACGCCGGATGTTTTACCCGATTCGGTCCCGCCCAACACCAGCACATGCTGGCCCATATCGTTAGCCGTCAAGCCAACCCGCAGACCGGCGTCCGGTGCGAATGCATCCCAGCGCGAGGCCAGAAGGCCCGTGGCGCGCCCGAACTCGAAAAACGGGGTGGAATCGGCCGATGCACGCTTGGCTTGCTCCATTCGCGCCCGCGCCGCTTGCGCAAAATTGGGGCCGGTATCCTCGCCGTTGGCAGCATTGCTCTGCACATGCAACCGAAACAGGCGGCGTGACCGCTCCTGGCGCACCCAAAACCACGGCAGGGCCATTGCGGCGGCGGCCCAGATCGGCGGGATGATCCCCGGCAGAAACGGGGTCAAAATCAAACTTGCCAACAGCATCAGCATCGTGGCGCGAAACGCCCAATCCGCGAGTGCATGCCGGGCAATGCGCAGTGCATTGCGTTCGGCGATCGAATAAAACGGCATCATGACGCTGCCTCCTCCGGCGTGGCTGTGGGTTGTGGACTTGACGACGGACGGGGTGACGGTGCGGAACCACCGCCACCGCCACCGCCGGAGCCGAGAAAATCAGCGCCCTTGCGGCGCGCGGAGATCAACATCAATAGCGACACCGCCAGGAAGATCGTGCAGACAACGAACGATGCCACCGGGATGACGGCAACGGTGCCCGAACTGGAACTGGCGGAGAAAGGATCCGCGCTGTCGAAAAAGGTTGAGAACATGCGACCAAACATGCCGGGGCGTGTGAACGGCATGAACAAAAACAGACCCAGCGCCGTCGCACTATGGGCGTACGCGCTGGCGCCCTCTTGGAGCGCGACGACGACCAGTGACAACAGCCCCGCGATTTGCAGCAGCAGGGCGATCGCCAACACCAGGTTGCCCAGGAACGGGATGCGCCCGATCGTCGCCACCAGGAGCAGGGGCAGCAGGCCACCCAGCAACGGCGGCAGCAGCATCAGCATGGGGGTGGCGGCGCTGACCGAACCGCGCAGCACATCTTCGTGCAGGAGGCGACCGGAAATTCGGTAACCATCGGGGGTGCCATGCATGCGCCCGCGCGTGTCGCGCAGGTCTTCGGGCACCGGCTTGCCATCCACGGCGCGCGGTACATCCCAGCGCCCCGTGACGATCAGCGCCTCATCGCGGGCGGCATTGATCATTTGCTGGATTGGCATGACTGCACTCAGCACTTTCATGGGCTGCCTCCGGGCATCGTGATGACTTGCTGCTGCTGGCCGGATGCGGTCAGCGTCGTGGTGGACACCATCAACCCCACGACGAAGGCCGCAGGGACGAGAACCAGGGTGAGCAGGCGGGCGGTGCGCTGGAGCAAATCCCGACGGAAATGGTCTACGAAAATGCGCCGCCGCCATTCGCCGTTGATGTCGTATGCCGCGTTGCGCGGCATCATCGCCCGATCGACGGGCGACAAGTAGAAGTCTTTGGGCATCCCCAGCGCGTCCGGCGTGCCAATGACGAGGCTGCCGAGCAGCGACGTCAAGCGGCCAGACAGCGAGACGCGTTGGGTGACGGCAGGTGTGGGCGTGGAGGTGGCGTTGGTTGGGTTCATGCCCACACTGATACGGGAACCCGGTGGGTGCGCAAGGGGTGAAAACGAAAAAACCGTCAGCCGGCGGGCTGATCATCCCCGGCAACATGGATCAACCAGGTCCGCAGCGACCACCACACCACCTCGCCGCTGGCCATGGCGGCCAGCCAGGTTGATGCATCTGGCGCTGCCGCAAACACCGAAACGACATCAGCGCCCG
>NZ_JBYCKI010000165.1:0-9251 GCF_057473305.1 Thiomonas sp. TH-17 | reverse complement strand
TCGGCCCGAGGTAGCGCAGCACCATGATGTCGCCGGCCTTGATCTTGCCCGCCAGAATGGCTTCGAGCGCGCTTTGCTCGTCGTCGAACACGCGCGCTGGGCCGGTCATGCTGAGCTTTTTCAGCCCGGTGATCTTGGCCACGCAACCGTCTTCGGCCAGATTGCCCTTGAGAATGGCCAGATGGCCGTGGGCATACATCGGCTTGTCGATGGGGCGAATCACGTCTTGTTCAGCGCGGGGCTGGGCCGGCACGTCCTTGAGGTTTTCGGCCACGGTCTTGCCGTTGATGGTGATGCAGTCGCCATGCAGCACACCGGCTTCCAGCAGGATTTTCATGACTTGCGGAATGCCGCCAGCGCGGTGCAGATCGGTGGCGACATATTGTCCCGAGGGCTTCATGTCGCAGAGCACCGGGGTGCGCTTGCGAATCACCTCGAAATCTTCAATGGCGAACGGCACTGCGGCCGCATGCGCAATGGCCAGCAGATGCAGCACCGCGTTGGTCGAGCCGCCCGTGGCCATGACCACGGCAGCGGCATTTTCCAGCGCCTTGCGGGTGACGATGTCGCGCGGCTTCAGCCCGGCGCGCACAGCGGCGAGCAACGCCTGGCCGGAATCGCGCGCGGACTGCACTTTTTCCTCGTGCACATTCGCCATGGTGCTGGAGTAGGGCAGCGACATGCCCATGGCCTCGATGGCGCTGGACATGGTGTTGGCGGTGTACATGCCGCCGCAGGAGCCGCTAGTGGGCACCGAGCATTGTTCGATGGCGTCGAAATCGGCATCGCTCATGCGCCCGGCGGCGTGTTCGCCCACGGCCTCGAAGACTGAGACGATGTTCAGATCCTTGCCCTTGTAATGGCCCGGCAAGATGGTGCCGCCATAGACGAAGATGCCCGGTACGTTGCAGCGCAGCATGCCGATCATGGCGCCGGGCATGTTTTTGTCGCAACCGCCCACGGTGACCACGCCGTCCATCCACTGACCCTGCACGCAGGTTTCCACGCAGTCGGCAATGACTTCGCGCGAGACCAGCGAATACTTCATGCCCTCGGTGCCCATGGACATGCCGTCGGCAATGGTCGGCGTGCCGAACATCTGCGGATTGCCACCCGCCGCGCGCACGCCCTCGATGGCGGCGTCGGCCAGACGCTGCAGGCCGGAGTTGCAAGGGGTGATGGTGGAGTGCGCGTTGGCAATGCCGATCATCGGATTGCTGAAGTCCGACTTCTTGTAGCCCATGGCATAGAACATGGAGCGGTTGGGCGCGCGCGATGCGCCCACGGTAATGTTTTCGGAACGCAGTTTTTGGGTCATGGCTGGCAATCAGAGCAGGTCGACAAAGGGCCATTGTCGCGCGGCAAGAGGTCGGTGGCGCTGTGTTGAAGGCGGCGCAGTGGTATCCAAAGGTAAATATTGGCTTGCCCGCGCGCTGCTTGAAAGGAATGCTCAAGTCGACCCCGTACACTTCACGTCCATGCTAGTTCACCCCGACTTCAATCCCATCGCCCTGCAACTTGGCCCGATCAAGGTGCATTGGTACGGCATCATGTACCTGCTGGGCTTCATCACTTTTTGGCTGCTGGCGCAAAAGCGCCTCAAAGACCAGCCTTACGCGCGCCAGGGCTGGACCTCGCGCAACATCGAAGACCTGCTGTTTGCCGGCGTGCTGGGCGTTATTCTGGGCGGGCGCACCGGCTACGTGCTGTTCTATCAGCCGGACTATTACTTCTCTCACCCGGCGCAGATCGTCGCGGTGTGGGACGGCGGCATGTCCTTCCACGGCGGGTTGCTCGGCGTGATGGTGGCCGCGTTCTGGTTTGCGCGCACCCGGCGCTATTCGTGGCTGCAGATCATGGACTTTGTCGCTCCGCTCATTCCGCCCGGGCTGGCGTTCGGGCGCATCGGCAACTTCATCAACGGTGAGCTGTGGGGACGACCGGCGCCCGCTTGGTGGCCGGGCAGGATGATCTACCCCAATTCCGGCAGCATGGTGCCGCGCTTTCCCTCCGAGTTGTATGAGATGTTTCTCGAAGGCATTGTGCTGTTCGTGGTGCTGTGGTGGCTGTCGCGCAAGGAGCGGCCGCGCGGTTTCATTGCCGGGTGCTTCGCGCTCGGCTATGGGCTGGCGCGTTTCACCGATGAATTTTTCCGCCAGCCCGATGCGTTTCTCGGCTATCTCTGGTTTCACCTCACCATGGGGCAGTTGCTTTCGATTCCGCTGATCATTCTGGGCAGCGGCATGATCTGGTGGTCGCTGCGGCGCAAAAACCGTCTGCTGGCGCTGGGGCAGTCGGCCTCTTGATCGTCCTAAACCGACGCGGCGATCTGTTCCGGCGCGCCGATGGCAAGGCCCAGACTGCGGGCTGCCCGAGCCAGCCGTAATACGGCCTGATCGCGGCTCAGGAGCTTGGCGGCACTCTGCGCGAGGGCCAGGTCGAGAAACACCTGATCATCCGGATCGGAGCAGATCAATTGGCGCTGGCTCGGCGGGTCGGCGCAGCACTGTCCCCAACGCGAAAAACAATCGGCCACCTTATCGGCTGATGCCTGGGGCTCGAACCGCTTGGCCAGCGCCGGGTAGTGCACCACGCGCAAGGCCTCGACCTGCATGGCGGCACAGTAAATCCAGCGCACGCTGCCGCGCCGTATGACCTCGGCCCAAGGACGCACGCGCGGGTCGTCGAACAGCGCCCAGTCGAGCAGAACCTGGGTGTCGAGCACGCAGCAGGTTGGCTGAAACAAGGGGGAGGTCATGCGGGAGAGGTGTCTGCCGGAACCTGATTGAGCGTTGATCCCTGAACCCTACTGGGACAGGTGGGCAAGGTCACTGCGCTTTGGGGACGTCTGCGCGAGACGTCACGCGCACACACAGAATTTCCAAGCCCGAGGCACAAATTTATCGGTTCAGGAAATGCCGACCCAGCCAAGCCCGACAGACGAAGCCGATTGTAGGGCGGTGAATCGCGGCTGGGGAAAAATCAGAGCAATTTGCCCTCGGCGCCCAGGGCTTCATCGAGCTGACGGGTGAGTTGGGCCACGGCCTGCGCATCTTCTTCAAACGCCAGCGAGGCCTGCGCCGAAGCGCCCGCGGCCTTGTTCGCATTGCGCGACTCGATCAGGCTGTGCGCCAGATTGAGCGCGGCGAGCACGGCGATGCGCTCGCGGGCGCGCACCTTGCCCATATCGCGAATGGCGCACATCTCGGTGTCCACTTCGCGCACGGCGGCCAGCAGAGCGGCCTGCTCGTCGGCGGGGCAGGCCAGGGTGTAGATCTGGCCCATGATGTTCACATCCAGCGTGGTCGTGCTCATGCGTGTGGGTCGGGCTCGCCCGAAATGGAAGGGGTCTGATCCAGCCGCGCCAGCAATCGGTCGATCCGCTGGGTGGCGTCGTGCAGGCGCTGACGCATCTGGTCGCGCTCGGCTTCGAGCGATTGCACCCGCTCGGCCAGCAGGGCATTGGTGCGCAACAGCTCGTTGTGACGCAGCAGCAGCCGCTCAACGCGCGAGTGCAACTGGGCGATGGCGGGGGAGGGCTGTCGTTCGTCCATGCGAGGCATTCTAAAGTCGGCCACCCGAACATCGGCAAAATGACGCTGTCGCCCGGCTAACATGACGGCCGTTGGTGCTCGCGCGGTGGTTCACGCTGCGCAGTTAAACGGGAAACAGGAAGAGCCATGCCTCCGGCAAATGCTCCGGCCTGTGCTGCCCCCGCAACGGTCAGCGACCGAAGGCGCAAGCCTTCCGTTCGGACAAGCTCTCCACTGAATTTTCGGATTTGGGAAGGAGGTTCGGATCGCGTCGCCAGCCCGGATACCGGCCAACGACGAGAAGACGCGCAGCTTCGGGGCGAAGGGGCGCATCAAGGCCAGCCGGGTGCGCGCAGCGCAGCCCATGCGAAGGTTGAGATGCGCTCTGGGCTCTGCCGCGGCGCGCTTCAGCCGCGCCAGCCGTGCGGGGGAACACGGCAGCGCTCATTCATCCGGAAATTCAGTCATGTCTCAGCAGTTCCTTTCAAACGGCGTTGGTCCAACCTCGTCTGGGCCTCGTGTTGTCCACTCATCTCAACCGATTTTCATTCGCACCGCGCTGGCCGCAGCCATCAGTCTGGCCGGGCTGAACGCGCAGGCGCAGACCGCCCCGGCGGACGCCACCACGCTGCCGCTGGTCGTGGTGTCGGCCACGGGCTACCCGCAGTCGCTGGCCGATGCCTTGCCGGGTGTCAGCGTGATCACCCGCGAGCAGATCGAGCAGAGCGGCGCGCAAAACCTCACCACCTTGCTGCAGCAGGTGGCCGGCGTGCAGGTGACGAGTAATGGCGGCCCTGGGCAAACGGGTAATGTGTTTGTGCGCGGGTTTGGCGGGCCGGATGTGCTGGTGCTGCTCGACGGCGTGCCGATGAACGCACAAGACGCCACGGGCGTCGCGTATCTCAACAACTTCACCACCGATCAGATTCAGCGCATCGAGATCATCCGCGGCAATGTGTCGGCCATCTACGGCTCGGGCGCGATCGGCGGGGTGGTGCTCGTCACCACGCGCGCGGGCAGCAAAACACCGCAGGCCTCGATTTCGGTCACTGCAGGCAGCCGCAACACGGCCACGGTGTCGGCCAATGCCAGCGGACAGGTCGGCAACACGGCCTTGCAGGCAGGGATCAGCCGCTATACGACGCAGGGCGTCAGTGCAATCAATCCCGCCCAGCTCAGCAATGCCAACCCGAACAGCAACGGCTACGGCAACACGACGATGAACGGCTCGATCGTGCAGACCCTGGCGCCGGGGCAGTCGCTGGGCCTGCGCGCGTTCAGCAGCAAGGGCCGCGCCAGCTACGACAGCTATGGCGCTTACGCCAATCCGACCGATACCAATCTCAGCAGCACCTCGCAGGACCTGTATCAACTGTTCAGCGACAACCAGTTGACCACCGCTTGGAAGTCTCATCTGAGCGCCTCGCAGCAGAGCACCACCAACACGACCGAGAACTTCAGCGCCTACCCCTACAGCGGCACTTACCGCACCCGGGTTAGGCAAATCCAGTGGCGAAATGTGGTGCAGCTCGGCAGCGGCTGGACAGCCACGGGCGGGCTGGAATGGCAGAGCCAGGCCATCAGCTCGATCACAGGGTCGATTCCCTCCAGGGATCGCCATGCCAAGGCGGCCTTCGTCGGACTGGACGGCAGCGTCAGCGGCAACGAGTTTCAGTTGAATCTCCGCCATGACGCGATTGACGGCTACTCGGGCCAGAACACCGGCTATTTCGGCTACGGACGAGAACTGGGCAGCGGTTTCAAAGCGATTGCCAGCTATTCAACCGCTTTCAATGCAGCGCCGCTGGGCTATCTATACGCGCCTTACTACGGCAACGCCAATCTCAAGGCGGAGAAGGCGCACTCTGTCGAGGCCGGGTTGCAGTGGTCGCAAGGGGCGAACGTGCTGCGGGCCACGCTGTTCCAGACCAAAATGACCGACCAGTGGCAGTATGACTACACCACCAGCACCTTCCAGAACATCGCCAGCAGCCGCACGCGGGGGTTGGAGTTGACCGGGCGCGGCGCCTGGAAGGGCTGGGCCTATGACGCCAATCTCACGCTGCAACAGCCGGTTGATACGAGCAAGCCGGGCGATCCCACGCTGCAGCGCCGCGCCCGCAGTCTGGCCAATGTCTCGGTCAACCACGAGTTCGCCTCAGTGCTTTATGGCGCTGCGGTGCATTACAGCGGCCCCCGTTGGGATAATGGTTCGACCGGCCGGGTCACGCTGGGCAGCTACACCACGGTCGACCTCACCGCCAGTGGCGCGGTGTCGAAAGACTGGAGCTGGAATGCGCGGCTGCAGAACCTGTTCAACAAGAAGTATCAGACGGTCTACGGCTACAACCGCGAGCCGCTGGGCGTGTTTGTCGGGCTGACCTGGCGGCCTGCGTTCTGAGTGGTTTCTCCCGGCCCGACATGCGCTCTGAACTCTCAGTAAGACCCGGTGCACGCAGTTTGTCGCTGTGGCGTTGGGGCTTGCCGCTGCTGCTTGCAGTGGTCGTCGCGGTGGCGCTGTCGGTGGGGGAGGGAGGCTGGAATGCGGAAATCATCTGGCAGCTCCGGTTGCCGCGGGTGCTGGCTGGCATGGGGGTGGGCGCGCTGCTGGCACAAGCGGGGCTGTCCATGCAGATTCTGCTGCGCAACCCTCTGGCCGATCCTTATGTGCTCGGGGCATCCGGCGGCGCCGGCTTGGGCGCTATCGTGGCGCTGCTGCTGGGCGGGGCCTTGTGGCTGGGCAGCGTGATCGGGGCGGGCGCGGCGCTGCTTGCGCTGCTGCTCATGGGGCGGCGGATCATGGCGAGCCGTGACGACGAAGCCTCGGCCCAGCTCATTCTGATTGGCGCCATGCTGGCCGCAATTGCCGGGGCGCTGTCCACTTTGCTGCTGACCCTGGTGCCCGATCAACAGTTGCGCGGCGCGATGTTCTGGCTGGTGGGCAATCTTTCAGGGGCTACGCATGGCCTCTGGCTGTGCGGGCTGGCCGCGCTGGGCGCCGTGTGGCTGCTGTGGCGACAACGCCGCTATGACCGGCTGCTGCTTGGCAGCGAGGCCGCGTGGCTGCTAGGCGAGCCGGTGACGCGGGCTCGGCTGGAGCTCGTGCTCTTGGCCGCTTTGGCCACAGGCGCTTCGGTGGCGGTGGCCGGGGCGGTGGGGTTTGTCGGGCTGGTCGTGCCGCAGGCCTTGCGGCTGGTCGGTTTGCAGCGTATGCGCGATCAGGCCTGGGCGGCGCCTCTGGCCGGGGCAGCGCTGGTCGTGGCTGCGGACACGCTGGCCCGCGGGGTGGTCATGCCTTATGAGCTGCCGGTCGGTGCGGTCACGGCGCTGGTCGGCGCGCCCGTGTTCATTCTCATGCTGCGGCGGGCGCGATGAAGGCAAACGCCTGGTTGCAGGTCGATGCGCTCGATGTCGTGGCAGTCGCGCATCAGTCGGCCTTGGCGCGCGATCTGTCTTTTCGCCTGCAGCCGGGGCAGCGGCTGGGGCTGATTGGTCGCAACGGCGCGGGCAAGTCCACCCTGCTGCGTCAACTTGCCGGGCTGCTCCCTTTGCATGGCAAGACCGCTTCGGTTCGGCTGGCAGGGCAGCTCTTGTCCGAGCTGGGCCCGGAGCGTCTGGCGGCGCTACGCACCCTCATGCCGGCCCAGCCGCGCGACCGCTTCAACCTGTCGGCGCTCGCCCTGCTCGAACTCTCGCAGCCCGAACCAGACGGGCCTTCCGCCCAGGAGGCGCTGCGCCGGGTGGATGCCTGGGCGCTGCGCGATCGCCCGGTGCTCGACCTGTCCGCCGGTGAGCGGCAACGGGTGGCGCTGGCGCAGGCGCTGGTGCAAGGCGCAACCCTGCTGCTGCTCGACGAGCCGGTGGCGTTTCAAGATCCAGGGCATCAATCCCTCGTGGGCGCGGTGCTGTCCAACCTGAGTGACCGGGTGGTGGTGTTTTGTGCGCACGATGTGAACTGGGTCGCGCGTTGCGCCACCCATGTGCTGGGCCTCGGCTTGCAGCAGGAAGCGCAAGGCTGGTTCTTCGACACCTGCGAGGCTGCTCTGCAGGTCGAGCGACTGCATCAGTTGTACGACTGCCGCTGGACACAGCTACGCGACGCCAACGGACTCAGCGCCTGGGTGGCCCTGTAGCGCTCGACAGGGCTGCGGCTGCGGATCGCCGATACTTACGTCATGGCAACAACGACCTCGCCCCCGGACACCCCCAAGCCCCCGCTGCCCAAGGCCAGCCGCTGGCGTGTGCTCAAAGCCAAGGTGAGCACGGTGATGCGACTGCTGCTGAGCAAGCTGGGGCAAAACGGGCCGCATTGGCTGATCGCCCTTCTGGCGCTGGCAACAGGCGTGGTGCAGATCAGCCCGCAATTTGTGCAGATGCGCCAGGCCGTGCTCGACATCCTGGCGCAGGGCGCTGACGGCATCTCCGGTCTGGCCGATCTGGCCGCGTTTCCGCATGTGATCATCGGCATCGGCCTCATTCTCATGGTGCCGGGGTTGCTGCTGCGGGCGCGGGTGGCCTGGGTGCTCGGGGTGCTGCTCAGCGCCCTGTCAGCCGGGCTGGCATTGTGGGCCACGCATGGGATCAACGCCACCGTTGCGCTTTCGGGCCTGCTGCTGCTGGCGCTGTTGCTTTACACCAGCCGCTTTGCCCGCAGCAGCCTGGCCGCCAGCTCACTGTTTGCCCTGCTGGGCGTGGGCAGCCTGCTGATCTACGGCACGCTGGGCAGCCTGTGGTTCGGCGCCGGGTATACGCCGCCGATTCACAGCCTGCCCACGGCGTTTTATTACACCATCGAGACCATGTCCACGGTCGGCTACGGCGACATCGTCCCGCACTCCTTGCAGGCGCGCATGTTCACCGTGTCCATGATCGTGCTGGGCATTTCGGTGTTTGCCACCACGCTGTCGGTCGTGATCGGGCCGCTGATCGGGGGCAGTCTCAAACGGACTCTGGAGGGAAAAATGCAACGCGAACAGCGCAAGAATCATTACGTCATCATCGGCGCGTCGAGCCTGGCTTATGCCATGTGGAAGGAGCTGAGCAGCCGGGGCGTGCCGGTCACCATCATCGCGCCCAGCGGCCATCCCTCGCCGTTTCCCGAAACCGCCGACGTCATCACCGCCGACGCCACGCGCAGCGAAACCCTCGAACTCGCCGGTGTGCCCAAGGCCAAGGCCGTGCTCACCCTGCGCGACGACGATGCCGAAAACGCCTTCGCCGTGCTCGCGGTGAAGGAATTGGCCCCGGGCGTGAAGACCATCGCCGGGGTCAATGACGTGCGGCATGTGAACAAAATCCGGCGGGTGCAACCCGACGTGCTGTTCGCCCCGCAGTTGCTTGGCAGCCAGTTGCTCGCGCGCGATCTGTTCGACGAGCCCATCGACAACAACACCGTGCACAAACTGTTGTTTCCAGAGACTTGAGGCGCGGCGGCTGAACCCTTACGCGGGAATCGAGCAAGTCTGGCTAGGCGCAAAACCTTCGGTGCGAGCGACCATATCGTTGACCGCACCGACCTGACCATGCCAACCAACATCGCTTACGCGAAACGCTTCGAAGCCGTACTCGCCTACATCGACACCCACCTTGACGGGGATCTTTCGGTGGCCGTGTTGAGTCGGCTTGCCAGCTTCTCGGCCTATCACTTCCATCGCCAGTTCACGGGATATGTGGGGGTGCCGGTCGCGCGCTATGTGCAGATGATGCGATTGCGCGGCG
>NZ_JBYCKI010000164.1:0-14294 GCF_057473305.1 Thiomonas sp. TH-17 | reverse complement strand
TTGCGGGCAACGGCCAAGATGGCCGACGGCTTGCAGGAGGCTGCAGCCTTGCCCCAAGACCTGGCGTCGCTGGTCAACCCAGATGGCAAAGGGCGCTGCGCCATTACCCTCGACCCGCGCAATCCTGAATCTGGCCTGCAGCCCTACCAGGGCATCGTGGCGCTCACCGATGAGCACGGTCAGACGCTGCAATCACTGGCCGCCATGCTGGAGCAGTATCTGGCGCAATCGGAGCAGATCGACTCGCTGCTTCTGTTGGCCAGCAACGATCAGGCTGTGTGCGGTCTGCTGCTGCAACGCATGCCCGGTGAGAAGCAGACCGCCGAGGGAGCGGAACAACCCGACGAAGACTTTCAGCGTGCGCGCCATCTGGCGGCAACCTTGACTTCCGATGAACTGTTGCAGCTCGCGCCCGAGGAAGTGCTCAGGCGCCTGTTCTGGGAAGAAGACGCCCGGGTTTTCGAGCCGCAGACCCCGCGTTTTCACTGCACCTGTTCGCGTGATCGCGTTGCGGGCATGTTGCGCATGCTGGGGCGCGAGGAGGTGGAGTCGATTCTCGCGGAGCGCGGCGAGGTGGATGTGCGCTGCGAATTTTGCGGTCAGGGCTATGCCTTTGATGCCATCGATGCGGCTCAGGTGTTTGTTAACACCCTGGTTCAACCGCCGGTGGCTTCAATACGTCATTGAGGGCTGTTGAGCGCCACTGAGCCCTACTTGACCCTAACGAGCGCCGAAGCTGGCGCTGGCCGCCCGCGCGGGCGGCACGATCTGCACAAAAATCTCGTCAGGCTTGACCATGCCCATTTCGCGACGGGCCTGGTCTTGCACGCCGCCGAGTCCGGCTTTCAGGTCGTGAACCTCGGCGGCTAGGCGATCGTTGTCCTGCTGTGCCAGGGCGTTGGCCTGCTCTTGCTGGCTGAGCTGATTTTCCAGCCGCTGCACGGCGAACCAGCCCCGCTCGCCGAACCACAGCGGCCACTGCAGCAACAGCAGCAGACTGACAAGCAGGACAGTGACCCAGCGCATAACGACCAGCCGCGTGCGGTGAAATCAGCGCAGGTTGTAGAACACGTCGCGGCCGAGGAAGCGGGCGGTCTCGCCCAGGTTTTCTTCGATGCGCAGCAACTGGTTGTACTTGGCGATACGGTCGCTGCGCGACAGCGAGCCGGTCTTGATCTGCCCCGCATTGGTGGCTACGGCAATGTCGGCAATGATGCTGTCTTCGGTTTCGCCGGAGCGGTGCGAGATCACGGCGGTCCAGCCTGCACGCTTGGCCATTTCGATGGCGGCGAAGGTCTCGGTCAGGGTGCCGATCTGGTTCACCTTGATGAGAATGGAGTTGGCCAGCTTGTCGGCAATGCCGTTTTTCAGGATGGAGGTGTTGGTGACGAAAATGTCGTCGCCCACCAATTGCACCTTCTTGCCCAGACGGCTGTTGAGCAGCTTCCAGCCGTCCCAGTCTTGTTCGGCCAGACCGTCTTCGATGGATACGATGGGATACTTGCCCAGCCAGTTGTCGTAGAAGTCGACCATTTCCTCGCTGGACAGCACCAGGCCTTCGCCTTCGAGGTGATATTTGCCGTCCTTGTAGAACTCGCTCGAAGCCGGGTCGAGGGCGATGGCGATCTGCTCGCCGGGTGTGTAGCCCGCCTTCTCGATGGCTTCGACGATGAGTTGCAGCGCCGCTTCGTGGTTGGCCACGTTGGGCGCAAAGCCGCCTTCGTCGCCCACGGTGGTCGGCAGGCCGCGATCATTCAGGATGCCCTTGAGCGCGTGAAACACTTCCGCGCCGTAACGCAGCGCCTCGTGGAAATTGGGCGCGCCCACCGGCATGATCATGAACTCCTGCATGTCCAGGCTGTTGTTGGCGTGGGCGCCGCCGTTGATCACGTTCATCATCGGCACCGGCAGCTCGCGCGCCGAAAAGCCGCCGAGATACTGGTAGATCGGCATACCGGCCTCTTCGGCCGCCGCCTTGGCCACCGCCATGCTGACGGCCAGGATGGCATTGGCGCCCAGACGTGATTTGTTGTGCGTGCCGTCGAGGTCGATCAGGGTTTGATCGAGGAAGGTTTGCTCGGTGGCATCCAGGCCCATCACCGCTTCGGTGATCTCGGTGTTGATGTGCTCGACTGCGCGCAGCACGCCTTTGCCGCCGAAACGCGATTTGTCGCCGTCGCGCAGCTCCATGGCTTCGCGCGTGCCGGTGGACGCGCCGGACGGCACGGCGGCGCGGCCGATGAAGCCGGTTTCCAGCACCACGTCGCATTCGACAGTGGGGTTGCCGCGGCTGTCGAGGATTTCGCGGGCGGTGAGGTCAACGATGGCACTCATGGAGACTCCTGTCTGGGAATGTGAGAAAAGATAGGAACAAAGATCGGGTTCAGACGCCTTGTACGGCGATCATGCGCATGGTGGCGGCGCCGGCGCGCGCCTGCCGCGCCAGCAGGTACTCGGCGCTGTCGTAGAAACTGTGCGCCGATGCCATGTCGGGAAACTTCAGCAGCACGATGCGGGTGGGCGACCAGTCGCCTTCGAGCACCTCGACCGCGCCGCCGCGGATGCAGACCTCTGCGCCATGCGCCGCGATGGCTCGGGAAGACAGCACTTTGTACTGTTCGTACTGCTGCGGATCGGTCACGTCGACGTTGGCGATGATGTAAGCGCTCATGATGGACTCAGCCGAAGTGGGTTTCGAGGAAGCCGCGGCGCTTGACTGCGGCGTCGATGTCTTTGAGGCTTTCGAGCAGGGCGCGCATGTGGTGCAGCGGCACGGCGTTGGGGCCGTCGCTCAGCGCCTTGGCCGGATCGGGGTGGGTCTCCATGAAGACGCCCGAGACACCCGCGGCAATGGCCGCGCGGGCGAGCACCGGCACGAATTCGCGCTGCCCGCCGGAACTCGTGCCTTGGCCGCCAGGCAGTTGCACCGAATGGGTGGCGTCGAACACCACCGGGCTTTGCGTCTCGCGCATGATGGCCAGCGAGCGCATGTCGGAGACCAGATTGTTGTAGCCAAAGCTCACGCCGCGTTCGCAGGCCATGAACAAGGTGTCGGGATGCCCGGCCTGCGCGGCAGCCGCACGTGCCTTGGTCACGACGTTTTTCATGTCGCCAGGTGCAAGAAACTGGCCTTTCTTGATGTTCACCGGCTTGCCCAGGCTGCTGACCGCGTGAATGAAGTCAGTCTGGCGGCAGAGAAAGGCCGGGGTCTGAAGCACATCGACGATCTCGGCCACGCGCGGAGCCTCTTCGGCGGTATGCACATCGGTGAGAACGGGCACGCCGATGTCGCGGCGCACCTTGGCCAGAATCTCCAGACCCTGCTCCATGCCAGGGCCGCGAAACGATGCGCCGCTGGAGCGGTTGGCCTTGTCGTAGCTCGATTTGAAAATCAGAGGAATGTCGAGCGAGCGGCAGATGTCGCGCAACTGCCCGGCCACATCCATCTGCAACTGCTCGGACTCGACCACGCAGGGGCCGCTGATGAGAAAGAACGGCTGATCGAGGCCGACGGGAAATCCGCAAAGGGTTTGTGGAGTGGGCATGGCGAGGAGTGCGGATCAGGCGTTTGCGGCGTGGCGTTGCAGGGCGGCCTGAATGAAGGCGGTGAACAGCGGGTGGCCGCCCCAGGGCGTCGATTTGAATTCCGGGTGGAACTGCACGCCGACGAACCACGGATGCACGGTTTGCGGCAACTCGACGATTTCGGTGAGGTGCTCGCGCTGCGTGATGGCCGAGATGACCAGCCCGGCTTTTTGCAGGGTAGCCAGATAGTGCTCGTTGGCCTCGTAGCGATGGCGATGGCGCTCGGTCACCACATTGCCGTAGATGCCGTGAGCGATGGTGCCGGGCTTCACATCGGAGCTTTGGGCGCCCAGCCGCATGGTGCCGCCGAGATCGGATCCGGCGTGACGCTTCTGCACGCTGCCGTCGCGGTCGAGCCATTCGTCGATCAGTGCAATGACGGGCTGCGGCGTGTCGGGATCGAACTCGGTGCTGTTGGCTTGCGGCAGGCCAGCGACGTGACGGGCGAATTCGATGGTGGCCACCTGCATGCCCAGGCAGATGCCCAGGTAGGGAATGTGGTGTTCGCGGGCGTATTGCGCCGCCAGAATCTTGCCCTCGATGCCGCGCTTGCCGAAGCCCCCGGGCACCAGCACCGCGTCATAGCCGTCGAGTTGGGCGATGTTGGCGGGTTCGAGGGTTTCCGAGTCGAGATAGGTGATCTCGACGCGCGAACTGGTCTTGATGCCCGCATGTCGCAAGGCTTCGTTGAGCGATTTGTAGGAGTCGGACAGATCGACGTACTTGCCCACCATGGCGATGCGCACGGTGTGCTGCGGGTGCTCGAGCGCCTGCACCAGATCGTCCCAGACCTTGAGGTTGGCCGGAGGCGCCGTGATGCCCAGTTTGTCGCAAATGATGTCGTCGAGATGCTGCTGGTGCAGCATTTGCGGAATCTTGTAGATCGTGTCCACGTCCCACACCGAGATCACCGCGTCTTCGCGCACGTTCGAGAACATGGAAATTTTGGCGCGCTCGTCATCGGGAATCGGGCGGTCGGCGCGGCAGAGCAGGGCGTCGGGCGAGATGCCGATCTCCCGCAGCTTCTGCACGCTGTGCTGGGTGGGCTTGGTCTTGAGCTCGCCGGCGGCCGGAATGTAGGGCACGAGGGTGAGGTGAACAAAGGCACAGTCGCCCCGCTTCATGCGCAGGCTCATCTGCCGCGCGGCTTCGAGGAAGGGCAGGGACTCGATGTCACCCACCGTGCCGCCGATCTCGACCATGGCGACATCCACCGCGTCAGCGGTGCCCTCGCCAGCGCCGCGGCGAACGAAATCCTGAATCTCGTTGGTGATGTGCGGAATCACCTGCACCGTCTTGCCGAGGTATTCGCCGCGACGTTCCTTGCGCAGCACGCTGTCGTAAATCTGGCCGGTGGTGAAGTTGTTCACCCGGCGCATCCGGGTGGTGATGAAGCGCTCGTAATGCCCCAGATCGAGATCGGTCTCGGCGCCGTCTTCCGTGACGAAGACTTCGCCGTGCTGGAAGGGGCTCATCGTCCCCGGATCGACGTTGATGTAGGGATCGAGTTTGATGAGGGTGACTTTGAGGCCGCGCGATTCGAGAATCGCGGCGAGAGATGCAGATGAGATGCCCTTGCCTAAGCTGGACACCACTCCGCCGGTGACGAACACATATTTGGTCATAGCCGCGACGAATGCCGGTAAAAGTGCATTATAGGGAGCAGGTTTTGAGGACTGGATGACAGGCGTTGCTGGCGAGGTCGAAAGCCCTTTCGATCAGACGTGCGGTCTGCTGCGGCGCCTCGAATGGGAACAGGTGCGAGCCATCGATCCACTGCAGGCGGTCTTGCGCCAAGCGCATCGTGGCCTGCATTCCGGCCATGCGGATTTCGCGCGATGATCGTCCACCGATGAAGCTCACCGGCACGGGAAAGGGCTTGCGCGCCAGGGCGCCGAGCTGATGCGGCAGGGTTTTGTAGATGCGGTATTCGATGTCGCGCTCGAAAGCCAGGGCCCGGCCCTGCGGATCGGCTCGGGTGCCGAACGCGGAATAATCGCCCAGCATCTCCGGGTCCCATTGTGCAAAGGCGGTTTTCGACGAGAAATGGGTGCGCACGGCGTCAACGTCAGGCCACTGCGTGCGCCGACGTTTGGCCGCTGCAGCGGGGGAGAATCGCTCGCCCAGCCCGGTGCGCTTGGACAGCCAGAGCAGCCGTGCGCGCCAGCCAGACACCACGGGCGAGTCGAGCAGAATGACCTGCCGCGCCAGTTCGGGGCGGGCATGCGCGGCCATCAGACTCAAATAGCCCCCCAGCGAGTGCCCGATCAGTACGGCAGGCTCGGCGTGGCAATCGTGTTGCAGGTAATCGATCAGTTGCTGCGCCAGCGGCTTCCAGCCATCGCGCACGGGATACCGGGCATCGTGACCGTAAATGGGCACGGCGCGCACCCGAAACGCCGGTTCGAGCGCCTGAAACAGCTTGCGATAGACCGGGGCGGGAAAGCCGTTGGCGTGGGAGAACACCAACAAAGGGCGCGAACTGACGTCTGAGCTGGGGTTCACGGCGCGGTACCCGGAATCAGGCGCCGCTGAGCAGGGCTTTGGCGCGGGCCGCAGCCAGGGCCATGTCGGCCCGACCGGCAAGCTGCGCCTTGAGCGGGCCCATGAGCTTGCCCAAATCCTGCGGGCCGCTGGCACCGGTTTGCGCCATCAGCGCGCGGATCTCGACGTCAATGGCGGCGGCGTCCAGTCGTGCGGGCAGGTAGCGCTCGAGAACGACGATCTCGGCGGCCTCTTTGTCCACCAGATCCTGGCGCCCGGCCGGGGTGAATTGCGCAATGGCGTCGCGGCGTTGCTTGATCATTTTGTCGATGATCGCCACGATGGCAGCGTCGTCCAACTCGATGCGCTCGTCGACTTCTTTCTGCTTCATCGCGGCCATCAGCAGGCGAATGGCGCCAAGCAGCGGCGCGTCTTTGGCGCGCATGGCGGCCTTCATGTCATCCTGAATACGGTCTTTGATTGTCATGGTGAGTCCAATGCAAAAAGCCCGCAGCGACGGGCGGGCTATGAGGCGAGCTGCAGATGCGCGTTGCTGCGGTGCGCATTCCGTTGCGGGCGCCAGACGAAACAAAAGTCAGCGCGCGGGAACGGAAAATCAGATCGATGAAATCAGTATTTGCGCTCGGGCAGCGTTTGGCTGCGGATACGCTTGTAATGGCGCTTGACCGCTGCGGCCTTCTTGCGCTTGCGCTCTGCGGTCGGCTTTTCATAGAACTCGCGAGCGCGCAGCTCGGTGAGCAGGCCGAGTTTTTCGATGGTGCGCTTGAAGCGACGCAGTGCGACGTCGAACGGCTCGTTTTCTTTAACGCGAATGGTGGTCATTGATGAACTTCAATCCAATGTAGGCAGGCCAGGCGGGTCTGTCGTGCTGTCGCTGTCTTACTAGTGTTGTCGTACTAGTTGTTCAGCGGCGCGGTTCAACTGCTTGGGTACTGGGCTGCGTGGGCCAAACTCGCAGCAGCCAAGCCTAGTGCGGCCTGCCGTGTCGAGGAGTAAAAACCTAAAGATTATATGCCCTAATTTTGAAGGCAACAAATACCCAGCCACAAGACGTTATCAGAGCGCCTGCGAGCAGGCGGCGGCGGAACTCCAGGCCCACTGGAAGTTGTAGCCGCCAAGCCAGCCGGTGACATCGACGACTTCGCCGATGAAATGCAGCCCCGGGACATCCATCGCCATGAGAGTCGATGACGAGAGTGCCCGGGTATCGATGCCTCCGGCGGTGACCTCGGCTTTGCGCCAGCCCAGCGTGCCGCTGGGCAGCACGGGCCAGGCGTGCCAGTGTTGCCAGAGAGTTCGCAGCGCTTTGTCGCTGATATCGGCCATGCGGCGGTCGGCGTCGCTGGTCTGTGCGCACAGGGCGTGGGCCAGGCGCTGCGGCAGGTGTTGGCTGAGTTCGCCGGCGAGGGTGCGGCGATTGCTCTGCTTGGACTGAATCCACGCCGCTTCGGAGACTTCGCCCATCAGGTTGATTCGCAGGGGTTTGCCCGCTTGCCAGTAACTCGAAGCTTGCAGGATCGCCGGGCCGCTGAGTCCGCGATGGGTGAACAGCAGGTCTTCGCGAAAACTGACGGTGCGGTGGCCATCGTCCGTCCGTATGTCCACCTCGAGCGAAACGCCGCTGAGATCGGCAAACGGAGCCCATGGCGCAGGGTCGAAGGCCAACGGCACCAGGGCAGGGCGGGGCGGCACGATCGGAAGGCCGAATTGCTCGGCGAGTTGATAGCCAAACGGGCTGGCGCCAATCTGCGGAATCGACAACCCTCCAGTGGCGACAACCAGGGCGCCAGCGCTCACCCAGCCTTTTGCAGTGCGCACGCGAAAGCCTGGGGCGGCGGCTTCGACCGCTTCCACCGCGCAGGGTTGCCAGTGCGTCACCTGGCCTGCGGCGCATTCTTCAATCAAGGCGGTGATGACTTGCTCTGCCGAGTCGTCACAAAACAGCTGTCCCTTGTGTTTTTCGTGGAAGCCGATGCGGTGCTTGCGCAGCAGCGCGATGATGTCTTGCGGCCCGTATCGGGAGAGCGCCGATTTGCAGAAATGCGGGTTGCCCGAAAGGAAGTTTTCAGGACGCGTGTGCAGATTGGTGAAGTTGCAGCGTCCACCGCCGGAGATGCGGATTTTCTCGGCGACCTTGGGCCAGTGGTCGAGCAACAGCACGCGCCGCCCACGTTGTCCGGCCAGCGCGGCGCAGAGCAGCCCGGCTGCGCCCGCACCGATGATGACGGCGTCGAAGCGGGGCGGATGAGGTGCGGAGGAGCGGAAGGGGGTTGGGAAGGCTAGACTGCCGGACATGCTGGTTCTTGGAATTGAAACGTCGTGCGATGAAACCGCCGCCGCACTGTACGACACCGATGCGGGGCTGCGCGGTCACGCCCTGCATTCGCAGGTCGATATGCATCAGGCCTATGGTGGGGTGGTGCCTGAGCTGGCCTCGCGCGACCACATCCGCCGCCTTCTGCCCTTGACCGACTTGGCTCTCAAGCAGGCCGGGGTGCGGCTGGATCAGGTGGACGCCATCGCCTACACCCGCGGGCCGGGGCTGGCGGGGGCGCTGCTGGTCGGGGCGGGCGTGGCCTCGGCTTTGGGCATGGCGCTGGGCAAGCCGCTGATCGGGGTTCATCACCTCGAAGGACATCTGTTGTCTCCCCTGCTTTCGAAGCAGCCGCCCACCTTCCCCTTCCTCGCGCTGCTGGTGTCCGGCGGGCACACCATGCTGCTCGACGTGCAGGCCTTCGGTCAGTACACCCTGCTGGGCGAGACGGTTGATGATGCGGCTGGCGAGGCTTTCGACAAATCGGCGAAATTGCTCGGGCTGGGTTATCCCGGCGGGCCGGAACTGGCCCGGCTCGCGGCTTTCGGCAATCCGGCCGCGTTCGATCTTCCGAGGCCGAAGATGCACAGCCCGGATCTCGACTTTTCGTTCGCCGGACTGAAAACCGCCGTGCTCACGCGGGTGCGCGGCCTAGGCTCGAATCTGTGCGAACAGGCCCGGGCCGATCTGGCCGCAGCCGCGCAAGAGGCCATCACCGATGTGCTGGTGCACAAAACCGCGCGCGCGCAGCAGGCGATGGGAAGAAGGTCGGTGGTCGTCGCGGGTGGCGTGGGCGCGAACCGGCAATTGCGGGAGAAACTGGCCGCGACGCTGTCGGCGCGCGGTGTGGCGTTGTTTTTTCCCGAGCTGGAATGGTGCACTGACAACGGCGCGATGATTGCCCTGGCCGGCGCCCTGCGCTTGCAGGCGCACCCGGAAGCGGCCCGTGCGGCCGGGCCGTTCGATGTGCTGCCGCGCTGGGATTTGACGCAGATCGGGGCGGTCTAAAAGCCGTTTCGGGCTAGATTTCCCACACGCCTTGCGGCAGAAAGTCGCTGTCTTCGCCCTTGCTCGCCAGACCGCGGGCGTTGCACACCACTCGCGAAGCGCCCACCCGGTAGTCGTGCCGACAGTGCAGATGGCCGTGCAGCCACAGCGTGCTGTGCGGAATCAGATCGTCGTAGGCGTTGCAGAAACTCGCCGTCGAGGCGTTGACGGGATAGCGTGCGTCGTTGCTGCGTAGGCTGGGCGCGAAATGGGTGATGACCAGAGTGGCATCGTCCGCATCCGAGAGATGGGCGGGATGGGTCAGTTGATCGCGCAACCAGTCGCGGCAAAGCAGCCCTTCTTCGCGTAGCTCGGCCACGCCCATCGGTTTGCCGTGGCGTGTGGCGCATTGCACCTGTTCGGCAAAGTAGCGGGCTGCGCGCATGCAGCGCTCGATGCCCTCGGCGCCGAACAGCTCGAAATCATTCCACAGCGTGGTACCCAGCACCCGGATGGTGCGTCCCTGGTGTTCGATTCGAGTCTGCTCGCGGTGCAGCATGGTGAAGCCCAGGCGGTCGCAGCGCTCGCGCAGCGCGTCCAGGGTTTGATCAAAATCCTTGCGGTCATGCTCGTGGTTGCCAGGCACGTAAATGACCGGTACGGGCCAGTCGCGGAACAGGTCGATCTGGGTGTGATGGGCGTCGATATCGCCCGCAAGTACCAGCAGATCGGCATCAGGCGCGGGTAGCGGCGCGAAGGTCTCGGTTTCCAGATGCAGGTCGGAGAGAAGTTGAATGCGCATGGCGCGGTGATCGGTGCGTTGATGGGTTTGTTAATGCACTGTAAACCGGTTCGCGCCGTTTGCCTGCTTCTATGGGCTAACAAAACGGGCGCGCTGTGAACAAATCCGCAGCGCGGGCGCGGGCGGGTCGCTCACAGACTGTAGGGTGGCGCGCGAACCGAATCGATTTCCGGGATCTGATTGTCGGAGCGCCTCCGGTTCAGGCTAGAATGATCGGCTTTTCACCTTCACGGCGCGGAATGGTTTCTTCTGCGTTCGCGTGTTCTCTACAAGGAAACTGACATGTCTGTTGCAGAAATCAACAAGGCGCAAATCGTCGCCGACAATGCCCGCGGTACGGGCGATACCGGATCTCCCGAAGTGCAGGTCGCTTTGCTGACCGCACGCATCAACGACTTGACCGGTCACTTCAAGACGCATGCCAAAGACCATCATGGTCGTCGCGGCCTGCTCAAGATGGTGAGCCGCCGTCGCAAGTTGCTCGACTACCTGAAAGACAAGGACGCCGATCGTTATCGCGCCCTGATCGCCAAGCTCAGCCTGCGCAAGTAAGGGTCTGCTTTGCAAGAACGCCTGTGTGAGTTTGTCGGCACAGGCGTTTTTTGTATGGGCGTTGTGGTTTGCAAGGTTTGAAGCGTCGCGCCTCTGATGGGGTGCGGCGTGGGTTTCAAGGGGGCGGTGTGACCCGTGTCATTCCACCGACGCGCCGGATAGCCGGGCGTCGCTGGAATGGCATCACTCCGCCAGGTTTTTAACGGGCGCTGCTCGTGGCGATCTTCGACCCTCAGGACGAAGATCGCAGTTGCGCCTTGATCAAGGAGTTAGCCATGTTCAACAAAGTCGTCAAAACTTTCCAATGGGGACGCCATCAAGTCACGATGGAGACGGGCGAGATTGCGCGCCAGGCCAGCGGGGCGGTGCTGCTCAATATGGACGATACCGTGGTGCTCGCCACGGTGGTGGGCGCGCGTACGGCCAAGGCGGGGCAGGATTTTTTCCCCCTGACCGTCGATTACATCGAGAAGACCTATGCGGCGGGCCGCATTCCCGGTGGCTTTTTCAAGCGGGAAGGCCGTCCCAGCGAGAACGAAACGCTGACCTCGCGTTTGATCGATCGCCCGATCCGCCCCTTGTTTCCTGAAGGGTATTTCAACGAGGTTCAGGTGGTGGTGCATGTGCTGTCCATCAACCCGGAGGTCGAGGCGGATATTCCGGCCCTGCTGGCTTCGAGCGCCGCGCTGGCGGTGTCCGGCTTGCCGTTCAATGGCCCGGTGGGCGCTGCCCGAGTGGGTTATGTCAACGGCAGCTATGTGCTCAACCCCAGCCGCGCCGAACTGGCTGACAGCCGCCTTGAACTGGTGGTGGCGGGTACGGAATCGGCCGTGCTGATGGTCGAGAGCGAGGCCGATCAACTGTCTGAAGAGGTCATGCTCGAAGCGGTGATGTTCGGTCATGCGCAGTTCCAGACGGCGATCAACGCCATCCACGAGCTGGTGCGCGATGGCGGCAAACCCGCCTGGGACTGGGCCGCGCCCGAGAAAGATCAGGCGCTGATCGACCGCATTCAGGCGCTGGCCGGTGACGATATCCGCGCCGCCTACAAAATCACCCAGAAGCAGGCGCGTACGCAGGCCTTGCGCGAAGCGACGGCCAAGGTGCATGCCGGTTTGGCCGAGGCGGGCATTGCCGCTGACGCGGCCAAGGTCGACGGCATCCTGTTCGACATGGAAGCGCGCATCGTGCGTGACCAGATTCTCGCGGGTGAGCCGCGCATTGATGGTCGTGATACCCGCACCGTGCGTCCTTTGAGCATCCGTACCTCGGTGTTGCCGCGCACGCATGGCAGCGCGCTGTTCACCCGCGGTGAAACCCAGGCGCTGGCCGTGGCCACGCTGGGCACCGATCAGGATGCGCAGATCATCGATGCGCTGTCCGGCGAATACCGCGACCGCTTCCTGCTGCACTACAACATGCCGCCGTTCGCCACGGGCGAGACGGGCCGCGTGGGCACGCCCAAGCGCCGCGAAATCGGCCACGGCCGCCTGGCCAAGCGCGCACTGCTCGCCGTGCTGCCGAAAAAAGAAGACTTCGCCTACACCATGCGCGTGGTTTCTGAAGTCACCGAGTCCAACGGTTCGTCTTCCATGGCGTCGGTGTGCGGCGGCTGTCTGGCGCTGCTCGACGCGGGTGTGCCGCTGAAGGCGCATGTGGCCGGTATCGCCATGGGCCTGATCAAGGAAGGCAACCGCTTTGCGGTGCTGACCGACATTCTGGGTGACGAAGATCACCTCGGCGACATGGACTTCAAGGTGGCCGGTTCGGCCTCGGGCGTGACCGCGCTGCAGATGGACATCAAGATTCAGGGCATCACCCGCGAGATCATGCAGGTGGCGCTGGCGCAGGCGCGCGAGGCGCGCATGCACATCCTGGGCGTCATGCAGCAGGAAGTCGGCGGCGCGCGTGAAGAGGTTTCGCAGTTCGCGCCGCGGCTCTACACCCTGAAGATCAATCCCGAGCGTATCCGTGACGTGATTGGCAAGGGCGGCGCCACCATCCGTGCGCTCACCGAAGAAACCGGCACACAGATCAATATCGGCGAGGACGGCACCATCACCATCGCCTCGACAGACGCCGATAAGGCCGCGATCGCCAAGCAGCGCATCATCGACCTCACCGCCGAAGTGGAAGTGGGCCAGGTGTATGACGGCGCCGTGGTCAAGATTCTCGATTTCGGCGCGCTGGTTAACGTGCTGCCGGGCAAGGACGGTCTGCTGCACATTTCGCAGATCGCCAACGAGCGCATCAACAAGGTGAGCGATTTCCTGCAGGAAGGCCAGAAGGTTCGCGTCAAGGTCATCGAGACGGATGACAAGGGCCGCTTCCGTCTGTCGATCAAGGCGCTGCTGGGTGAGGAATCGGTCGCAGCGCCTGCGCAGCCGGTCATGGCGCCCGCTGCCGCTGATGCCGACCTTGAGCCGGGCGTCTGATCGCCACGGGTTTCATGCGCGCCATCGAAATCTCCCAGCCCGGCGGACCTGAAGTCCTGCGTCTTTGCGAGCGGCCCATGCCGCAAGCAGGCGCGGGCGAGGTGTTGCTGCGCGTGCGGGCGTTCGGCGTCAACCGGCCCGATGCCTTGCAGCGGCGCGGTCTGTATCCGCCGCCTGCGGGTGCGCCCGACCTTCCGGGGCTGGAAGTCTGCGGTGAAATCGTCTCGGGCGATCTGGCAGGAACCGATTTGCACCAGGGCGATCTCGCCTGCGCGCTCGTCGCCGGGGGTGGCTACGCCGAATATTGCGTGGCGCCCACCGGCCAGTGCTTGCCCTTGCCGGGCGGGCTGAGTGCGGAGGAAGGCGCTGCCCTGCCGGAAACCGCGTTCACCGTCTGGCACAACGTGTTCGAGCGTGGACGCTTGCAAGCCGGTGAGATGCTGCTGGTGCAGGGGGGTAGCAGCGGCATCGGCACGATGGCCATTCAACTGGCGGCGGCCAGCGGCGCACGCGTCATCGCCACGGCTGGCTCAGACGAAAAATGTGCCGCCTGCATCCAACTCGGCGCCGAACTGGCCATCAACTATCGCACGCAGGATTTTGTCGAGGCCGTACAGGCGCACACCGCAGAGCGTGGCGCCGACGTCATTCTGGACATGGTGGCGGGCAGCTATCTCGCCCGTGAGCAGCGTTGCCTCGCCGAAGAGGGGCGGCTCGTGGTCATCGCCGTGCAGGGGGGTGTGAAGGCTGAAATCGATGCCGGTCTGCTGATGCGCGGGCGCCAGACCCTCACCGGCTCGACTTTGCGCGCGCGCAGCGTGGCTTTCAAGACCGCGGTTGCGCAGTCCTTGCGCAAAACGGTTTGGCCCTGGATCGAGCAAGGTCGTGTGCGACCGGTGATCGACACTGTATTTCACGCCGAGGACATCGTGCAGGCGCACCAGCGCATGGAACAAGGGCAACACATTGGCAAACTCGTGCTGCGCTGGTCTTGAGCCGCGCGTCACAAAACGACAACAGACAGGAGCAAAGCATGCGTCAGCAATTCGTCGCAGGAAACTGGAAAATGCATGGCAGTCTGGCGAGCAATGCCGCGCTGCTGGCCGAGGTTCTT